>CAYYNG010000268.1:0-3719 GCA_964472435.1 uncultured Hyphomonadaceae bacterium
GGCGCCCTCAAGGCGGTGGTGTGCACCTCGCCCCTCGATCTCGGCATCGACTGGGGCGAGGTGGACCTGGTGATCCAATTGGGCGCGCCGAAGGGGGCCGCGCGCCTTATACAACGCATCGGCCGGGCGAACCATCGGATGGACGAGCCAAGCCGCGCGATGCTGGTGCCGACCAACCGGTTCGAAGTGCTCGAATGCCGCGCGGCGGAGGCCGCCGTGGCGGCCGGCGAGCTCGACGGCGAGCCGCCCCGGCCCGGCGGGCTCGACGTGCTCGCCCAACACGTCATGGGCCGCGCCGTCGGCGAAGGGTTCCAGCTTGAGGCGCTCTACAACGAGGTGCGCCGCGCCGCGCCCTATCGGGACCTAACGTGGGAGACCTGGGAGCGGATCGTCGATTTCGTGGCAAGCGGCGGCTACGCGCTCAAGACCTATGACCGCTTCAAACGGATCGTCCGCCGATCCGACGGGCTTTGGGTGGCACGCACGTCCCGGGACGCTCAGCAGCATCGCATGAATGTCGGCGCGATCGTCGAGGCGAACACGCTCACGGTGCGGCTCGCCCAATTCCGGGGCCACAAAAAGACCGGCGCGCCTAAGGCGATGAAGGCCGAGCAGAAAGTGATGACGGCCGGTCGGAAGCTCGGCCAGATCGAGGAGTACTTCATCGAGACCCTGACGCCCGGCGACACCTTCCTGTTCGCCGGCGAGGTGCTCCGCTTCCTCACGATCCAAGAGCAGGACGTGCTCGCCGTTCGGACAACGGACGATAAGCCCGCCATCCCCTATTACGCCGGCGGCAAGTTTCCGCTCTCCACCTTCCTCGCCGCCCGCGTGCGTCAAATGATCCACGACCCCGCCCAATGGCGGCATTTGCCGGACCAGGTCCGAGAGTGGATCGAGATCCAGCACGTCCGCTCCGCGATCCCGCCGCCGGATCATCTTCTCGTCGAGACCTTCCCACGCGGCAACCGGCATTATCTCGTTTGCTACCCCTTCGAGGGCCGTCTCGCCCACCAAACGCTCGGCATGCTGCTCACCCGCCGGCTGGAGCGGGCGGACGTGAAGCCGCTCGGCTTCGTTGCATCGGAATACGCAATGGCGGTGTGGAGCCTCGAGCCGATGGGAGGGCTCGACATGAGCGCGCTCTTCCACCCCGATATGCTGGGCGATGATCTCGATCTCTGGCTCGAAGAGAGCTTCTTGATGAAACGGACGTTTCGGAACTGCGCGCTCGTCTCGGGCCTGATCGCGCGGCGCTTTCCTGGCCAGGAGAAGACGGGCCGGCAGGTCACCTTTTCCACTGACCTCATCTACAATGTGCTGCGCGAGCACGAGCCGGACCATATCCTGATGCGGGCCGCCCAAGCAGATGCGGCGACGGGCCTTCTCGACATTCGCCGGCTCGGCGAACTTCTCACTCGCATCGAAGGCAAGATCGACCATCGGGACCTCGCCAAAATCAGCCCCTTCGCCGTGCCGGTGATGCTCGAGATCGGCAAAGAGCCGGTGCTCGGCGGCGCAGCGGCCGATGCGATCTTGGCGGAGGCGGAGGCCGACCTCGTCCGCGACGCCATGGGTTAGGGGCTGTTCCGAGGGCGCTTTTTCGGCTCAATGGTCGACAACGAGGACCCGCCCATGACCGCCGACAAACCCAAGCGCCGCAGCGCCGAAAGCTATGGCAAGCAAGACAAAGACGGGTCCATCCACCGGTCTTGGATGAAGGCGCATGGCTTTCCCGAGGACGTCTTCGACGGCCGGCCGGTGATCGGCATCTGCAACACCTTCTCCGAGCTCACCCCTTGTAATTCGCATATGCGCGAGCTCGCCGACTATGTGAAACGGGGCGTGTGGGAGGCGGGCGGCCTGCCGCTGGAATTTCCCGTCACGTCCCTCGGTGAAACCCAGATGCGGCCGACGGCGATGTTGTTTCGCAACCTCCTCGCCATGGACGTCGAGGAGTCGATCCGGGCGAACCCGATCGACGGGGTCGTTCTCTTGGGCGGCTGCGATAAGACGACGCCCGGTCAGCTCATGGGCGCCGCCAGCGTCGGCCTGCCCGCCATCATCGTCTCGTCCGGGCCAATGCTGAATGGCAAGTTCAAGGGCCGCGATATCGGCTCGGGCACCGATGTCTGGAAATTCTCGGAAGACGTGCGCGCGGGCGTGATGAGCCAGGCGGAGTTTAATGCGGCGGAAGCCGGCATGTCCCGCTCGCGCGGCACCTGTATGACCATGGGCAGCGCGAGCAGCTTCGCCGCGATCGCCGAGGCGCTGGGCCTCGCCCTGCCCTATAACGCCTCGATCCCCGCCGTCGAGGCCGGCCGCCAGCGCCTTGCGCACCTGTCCGGCCGCGCGATTGTGGATCTTGTCGTACGCGCTGAGAGCGTCGACCGGTTCTTGACGATCGCCGCGTTCCGAAACGCGATCATCGTCCATGCGGCCCTGGGCGGGTCGACCAATTCGATCCTCCATCTGCTCGCGATCGCCGGCCGGGTCGGAACACCGCTCAGCCTTGAAGACTTCGATGCATGGACGCGGGAGACCCCGCTCCTCGGCAATATCCAGCCCTCCGGCGAATACTTAATGGAGGACTTTCACTATGCCGGCGGCCTGCCGGCGATGATGCGGGAGATCGAAGACCAGCTGGATCTGACGGTGCCGACCGTGGCGGGCGGCACGCTGGGCGACGCCATCGCCGGCGCCGAGGTCTACGATCGCAACGTCATCAAATCGCGAGGCCAGCCAGCCGACACGCTCGCCGGCGTTTGGCTCCTCAAGGGCAATCTCGCCCCCAAGGGCGCGGTGATGAAGCCGAGCGCGGCGTCGAAGGATCTCCTAATCCACTCGGGCAGAGCGGTGGTTTTCGAGACCATCGAAGACCTTAAGGCGCGGATCGACGATCCCGACTTGGACGTCGATGAAACATCAATCCTGGTGCTGAAGGGCTGCGGGCCGATCGGCTATCCCGGCATGCCGGAAGTGGGAAACATGCCGATCCCCAAGAAGCTCGTCGAACGCGGCGTGCGCGACATGGTGCGCATCTCCGACGCCCGGATGAGCGGCACCGCCTTCGGCACGGTCATCTTGCACGTGGCGCCCGAGGCGGCGGCCGGCGGGCCGCTCGCCCTTGTTCAAACAGGCGATGAGATCGTTCTGGATGCGCCCGCGCGCCGACTAGAGCTGCTCGTCGACGAGGCTGAGCTTGCGCGCCGCCGCGCCGCTGCGCCGCCGGCCGCGCCTCCCGCAGCGCGCGGCTATGTCCGCCTTTATCAATCCACGGTCATGCAGGCGGATACGGGCTGCGACCTCGACTTTCTGATCGGCGCCTCGGGCGCGCAGGTCGACCGGGAGTCGCATTGATGGAACGGTCCGCGCTGATCGGCGGCAATTGGGGGACGACCAATCTGCGCGTCCTCCGACGCCCAGCCGATCGCCCCCTCGATCGTGAGCGGGATGTTCGGATCGGACCCGGCGTGGCCGAGCTCCAGCCTGAGGCTTTCGAGCCGGTCTTGTTCGATCTCATCGAGGATTGGCTTGAGGACGCGCCCGAGGCGGGAATTTGGCTGTGCGGAATGGCGGGCTCGAACCTGGGATGGATTGAAGCGCCTTATGTGTCGGCGCCGGCAAGCGTCGGCGCGAGCGCCGCGGCGGTCCGCACCTTCGAAGCGCGCGGCAGGCGGATACGGATCGTTCCGGGCGTTTCCTGCGTCAATGCGCTT
>CAYYNG010000269.1:0-3708 GCA_964472435.1 uncultured Hyphomonadaceae bacterium
CGGCCGGCGGGTTATCCGCCGAATTCGGGGACGGTGGCGGAACCGCGGCGATTTCGGGTGTGGAGCCGCCGATCCCGGGCCCCGGGGGCGGGGACGGGGTCGGCTCTATCCGCGGGGTTTCGGAGGCCTGGGTGTCGGTTGCGGATGCAGCGTCCTCTTCGGTGCCGATTGCCTTTCCGGCGGCTTTAAGCTCTTCTTTTTTCTTGTTTTTTCCGAACCAAAGGATCATGTCATCGCCGTTCCCGCGAGCCGTTCGCCATCATGCCCGGTTATCTCGACCGGCACGGGCCGTCCAGCCTCCAGGGCCGTTTGCGAGGCGAGGACAATCGGGGTGAAATCCGCCAGCCGGCCCTTCCCGCCTCGCTCGACCAAGGCATGGGACCGGGTGCGGACATGTTTGTCGAGATGCCGGCGAAGCGCGGCGGCCCCCGCTTCCCGCAAGCGGCGGGCGCGTTCCTTTATTAGGGCTTTTTCGAGCTGCGGCATGCGGGCGGCGGGCGTGCCAGGCCGCGGGCTGTAGGGGAAGGCGTGGACGAAGGCGAGCCTGCAGGCCTCGATCAAGCTGAGGGAGTCGGCGAAATGGGCCTCGGTTTCGGTCGGAAATCCCGCGATCAAATCGGCGCCGAAGGCCACCTCCGGCCGCGCGGCCTTGATCCGCTGACAGAGCGATATCGCCTCGCCCCGGCTGTGCCGGCGCTTCATTCGCTTCAAAATCAAATCGGCCCCATGCTGTAATGAAACATGCAGGTAAGGCGCAATGCGAGGGTCCCCCGTCACCGCCTCGAAGAGGGCCTGGTCGATCTCGATCGCGTCGATCGACGAGAGGCGGAGCCGGGGGAGGTCCGGGACGAGCTTCAAGATCCGCTGGACGAGATTGCCGAGCGGGGGGGATCCGGGCAGATCCGTCCCCCAGCTTGTCAGGTCAACGCCGGTCAGAACGACCTCGTAATGCCCGGAATCGACAAGACTTTTCACCTGGTCGACCACGACCCCGGCGGGGACGGACCGAGCGTTTCCCCGGCCATAGGGGATGATGCAGAAGGTGCAGCGGTGGTCGCATCCGTTCTGGATCTGGACATGGGCGCGGGCCCGGCCATCCATGCCGTCGATCAAATGCGCGGCGGTCTCGCGGACCGACATGATGTCGTCGGTCTGCACTTTCCCTTGCGAACTCAAGAGCGTAGCGGGGGCCCAGGTCTCTGCTTTCATCTTGGCGTGATTGCCGATGACGCGGGCGACCTCCGGCATCTCGGCGAACATGGCGGGGTCGACCTGGGCCGCGCAGCCGGTGACGATAATGTCCGCGTCGGGCCGCTCGCGTTTCGCTTTCCGGATCGCTTGGCGGGCCTGGCGGACGGCCTCGCCGGTGACGGCGCACGTGTTTACGATCACCGCGTTTTCAAGGGCCTGCGCCCTTGCATGGGCGCGCATCACCTCCGATTCGTAGGCGTTTAAGCGGCAGCCAAGGGTGACGATATGGGGCGGCGAGCGGGTCATAGCCGTGGCATGTCGGCGCGTGGGTTGGAAGAATCAAGCGCGAACCGCTGCGGCGATTGATCCGCATCAAGGCGTCGACAGCGCCCCGGCGGCAATTTCGATCAAACAATTCGCAAAGGAGACCACGATGAAAGTCAAGCAAGCCATGCATAAAAACGCTGAATGGCGGGATCCTGCGACGCCGATCGCCGACATCGCCCGGCTGATGCGGGACGAAGATATCGGCGCCGTGCCGATCGGCGAAAACGACCGCTTGATCGGAATGGTGACCGACCGCGACATCGCCTGCCGGGCCGTTGCCGATGGCGCGGATCCTAAGACTTGCACGGCCGGCGACATCATGAGCAGCGGGATCTTCTACACGAAAGAGGACGATGATCTCGACGACGCGATCGAGCTGATGGAGGAGAAAAAGGTCCGCCGGCTCGCGGTCATCAATGGCCAAAAGCGCCTCGTCGGCATTTTGAGCCTCGGCGATGTATCTTACGCCGCTAGCCTCAACGAGTCAGGTCACCTAGCCCAGGCGGTGTCGGCGCACCATTAGGCGCGTCGCCCACCACGGGTGGCCGCTAAACCACGCGTTCGACGATCATATGCTTGATATTGGCGATCGCCTTGGCGGGATTCAGACCTTTCGGGCACACCTGGGCGCAATTCATGATTGTGTGGCAGCGATAGAGTTTGAAGGGGTCTTCGAGATCGTCGAGCCGCTCGCCGGTCGCTTCATCCCGGCTGTCGATCAGCCAGCGATAGGCCTGGAGCAGGGCGGCGGGACCGAGATACTTGTCGCCGTTCCACCAGTAGGATGGGCAAGAGGTCGAACACGAGGCGCAGAGAATGCACTCGTAGAGACCGTCCAGTTTCTCGCGGTCCGCTTCGGACTGCCGCCATTCCTTTTCGGGCGCCGGGGTTGCGGTCCTTAGGAAGGGCTGCACATAGGCGTGCTGGGCGTAGAAATTTGTGAGGTCCGGGAGCAGGTCCTTCACCACGGGCTGGTGGGGCAGCGGCGCGATCGTGATGTGGTCGCTTGCAATCTCGTCCCAGCCTTTCGTGCAGGCGATCGTATTGTGCCCGTCGATGTTCATCGCGCAGGAGCCGCAAACGCCCTCGCGGCACGACCGGCGGAACGCCAGGGTCGGGTCGATCGTGTTCTTGATGTAGAAGAGCACGTCGAGCACCATCGGACCGCATTTCTGCATGTCGACCCAATATGTGTCCCAACGCGGGTTTCCGCCCTCCTCAGGGGAATAGCGATAGATGCGGAACCGCTTAAGCTTTTTCGCCCCTTCCGGTTTCGGCCAGGTTTTTCCTTTGCCGACCTTTGAATTCTTCGGAAGCGTAAGTTGCACCATGACGGTCCGGTCCTCGTAATAGCGTAGCCCTTTGATATCGTAAATCTGAGCGAAGGCTAGCGCGATCCGGCGTCGCAGATGCGGCCATGACGCTGCTTTGACCGACCCTGAGAAGATTTTGAATTACGGTTCTCTTTATCGGGAAATTGCTCCAGATTGCCGCCCTGTCGGACAAAGGGGAACGTCATGGACACCGATTTTTACTTTTCGGCGAAGGGGCGCGTTAGCCGAAAAGACTACTGGCTGCGCTTTGTGTTGGTTTCCATCGGCGTGGTGATCGCCGCCATCGTCGTTTTGGGCGGTCTGGCGTACCTGCTGGGCCAGGCCGGCGGCATTCTGGCGGGGCTCGTCGCGGTTCCGTTGTATATCGCGCTCCTTTGGGCGGGGGTCTGCGTCAGTGCGAAACGGTTTCACGACCGGGACATGAGCGGTTGGTGGGTGCTTTGGTTCATCCTAATCGGCCTCGGCATCAATATCGTTCAGTATGCGGGGATGGCGGCCTTGGGCGGTGACAGTGCGGCGGGCGCGATCGTCGCTTTGGTCACCGGTTTGGCGGCGCTCGCCGTATCGATTGTCCAATTGGTGATCCTCGGATTTCTGCCCGGCGTGCGGGGACCGAACCAATATGGCGAAGATCCGCTCTCGCCCGGGGGCGCCGCAGAAGCGTTCAGCTAAGCTCGAGGAGCCCGCGAACAGTCCAAAACGAGAAAGAGGGGTGGCCATTTGGCCGCCCTCTCTGTTCGCATCGCCCGCGCGCCTAGTAGACCCGGGCTTTCGGCTCGATATAACCGATGTCGTTCGACAGCGTGTAGCTGTGCACGGGCCGATAATCGATCTTAACGGCCCCTGCCTCGTCGAC
>CAYYNG010000270.1:0-3708 GCA_964472435.1 uncultured Hyphomonadaceae bacterium
GGGGCGCCGGCGCGGCGGACGCGCCGTTTAGCCGCCGGGCGAGCGCCTTGTAGAGCGTCTCGATCACCAGCGTCGACTTCCCGCCGCCGGAAACGCCCGTGACGCAGGTGAAGGCGCCAAGCGGGATCGTGGCGTCGACGTTTTGGAGATTGTTCCCCCGCGCGCCTTTGACCGTCAGTTCCTTTGTTTTCTTGGTCCATCGCCGCCGGTCCGGGATTGCGATTTCACGCCGGCCGGAGAGATAGTCGCCGGTGAGGCTGGCCGGATCGGCCGTCACTTCCTCGGCCGTGCCCTGCGCCACCACCGTTCCGCCATGGACGCCCGCGGCCGGCCCCATATCGATCACATGGTCGGCGGTCAAAATCGCGTCTTCGTCGTGCTCCACAACGATAACGGAGTTGCCGAGATCCCTGAGGCGCTTCAGCGTTTCAAGCAGCCGCTCATTGTCGCGTTGGTGCAAGCCGATGGAGGGCTCGTCCAGCACATAAAGAACGCCGGTTAGTCCGGAGCCGATCTGGCTGGCGAGGCGGATGCGCTGGCTCTCGCCACCAGAAAGGGTGCCCGAGGATCGGTTGAGGCCGAGATAATCGAGGCCGACATCGTTCAGGAATTTCAGCCGATCATTGATCTCTTTCAGGATCCGTCCGGCGATCTCTTTCTGCTGATCGGTCAGCGTTTCCTCGACGCCCGCGAACCACTCGCCCGCCGCCTTGATCGAAAGCACGGACACTTCCGCGATATCCCGGCCTGCGATCTTCACCGCCAGCGCCTCGGGTTTCAGCCGTTTGCCGCCGCACGCCGGGCAGGGGGCCGCGGCTTGGAACTTGCCGATCTCTTCCCGCATCCAGGCGCTATCGGTCTCTCGATAGCGCCGCTCGAGGTTGGGGATGACGCCCTCGAAGGTCTTCGTCACCTCATAGCGGCGCATGCCGTCGTCATAGACGAAATCCACCTCTTCCTTCCCCGTGCCGTGGAGGATCACGTCATGGACCTTCGCCGGCAGCTTGTTCCAAGGCTTTTTGAGGCCGAACCGGTAGTGCGCCGAAAGGGCCTGCAGCGTTTGGGTCTGGTAGGGCGAGGCGGTCTTGGCCCAGGGCGCGATCGCCCCGTCGAGCAAGGTCTTGTCTTTTTCCGGCACCACGAGATCGGCGTCGATCTCCAGCTGCTCGCCCAAGCCGTCGCAGGTCGGACAGGCGCCGAACGGGTTGTTGAAGGAAAAGAGCCGCGGCTCGATTTCAGGGATGGTGAACCCGCTTTCGGGGCAGGCGAAATTGGCGCTGTAGGTGATCCGTTTCGGGGCGGCCTCCCCCTCGGCGAGGTCGGCGTATTCGGCGACCGCAATGCCGTCGGCGAGCTCGAGGGCGGTCTCGAAACTCTCGGCGAGCCGCTGCTCCATCCCCTCGCGAACAACCACCCGGTCGACGACGACGTCGATGTCGTGTTTCAGCTTTTTGTCGAGGGTCGGCGGATCTTCGAGCGCGTGGAAGTCGCCATCGACCTTAACGCGTTGAAATCCCTTCTTCAGGAGCTCGGCGAACTCCTTCCGGTATTCCCCCTTCCGGCCCCGGACGATGGGGGCGAGGAGGTAGAGACGAGCGCCCTCTTCGAGCGCCATCGTCCGGTCCACCATCTGGCTCACGGTCTGGCTCTCGATCGGAAGGCCGGTGGTCGGTGAATAGGGCACGCCCACCCGCGCCCAGAGAAGGCGCATATAGTCGTAGATCTCCGTCACCGTGGCGACGGTCGACCGCGGGTTCCGGCTGGTCGTTTTCTGTTCAATCGATATGGCCGGCGAAAGCCCCTCGATGCTCTCGACGTCCGGTTTCTGCATCAGCTCGAGGAACTGCCGCGCATAGGCGGAGAGACTCTCGACATATCGCCGCTGACCTTCCGCATAGACCGTATCGAAGGCGAGCGAGGATTTGCCAGAACCCGATAGCCCCGTCATCACAACCAGCTGGCCGCGCGGAATGTCGATATCAATGTTTTTGAGATTGTGCTCTTTGGCGCCGCGGACGCGAATCATCGGGCTTTCGGTCATCGTCTTTGTCCTGAACAGCGCATGTCATCGGTTTGAAAGGGAATGTGTGGGCCGAGTCCAGCTTGACGACCAGAACATAATATGAACATATCGCCTTGCGAGCGGAGATGGTCGACGTCTGTGGAGAGGTGGGGCCGGGTCTGCGGCCTTATGGTTGCGTCTCCCGGGCGTTGATGTAGCGCTTGCGCGGTGTCGAACAGGTCGAGGACGGAGCGGAGACAATGGCCGGATCGGTGAACAAAGTGATCTTGGTGGGCAATTTGGGACAGGACCCGGAGGTGCGCCAGTTTCAGAACGGCGGCCAGGTCTGCAACCTCTCGGTCGCGACCTCGGAGAGTTGGAAAGACCGGAACACGGGGGAGCGGAAAGAAAAGACCGAATGGCACCGGGTCGCGATTTTTAGCGAGGGACTTGTTCGCGTCGCCCAGAGTTATCTGAAAAAGGGCTCGAAAGTTTACATCGAAGGTCAGCTCGAGACCCGCAAATGGCAGGACCAGAATGGCCAGGACCGGTACACGACCGAGGTCGTTCTGCGAAACTATAATTCAAACCTCACCATGCTGGACGGGCGGGGCGACAATCCTGGCGGCGGGCGCGGTTATGGCCAGGACTCGGTCGCTTATGGGAACCAAGGCGGCGGCCCGCGCCAGATGGAGGGCCCGGCGCAGGATTTCAGCCAGGACCTGGACGACGAGATCCCTTTCTAGACAACGGCTGCGGGCCGTGCGTCGGCGGTTTGATCGTCTAAGCGGCTAAGCCGGGCTGAGAAGTTCGACGGCCGTGCTGGTCTCTTCGCCGCCGCGCTTGCGCGCACCGCCGATCGCGTAGACGGCGCCGGCGAGCGTCACCCCGCCAAGCCCGTGGCGCGGCGTCGGCATGTCCGGGCCGGCGGTCCAGGCGTCCATTACCGGATCGTAGATCCAGCATTCAGGGTAAACTCCGCCGCCATTGTCGAAAAATTCGCCGCCGAAGGCGATGAGGCGGCCGGCCAGGACGCCGGCGGCGAGGCCGCCTTGCCCCTGTGGCAGGGGGGCGGCCGCCCGCCAGCGATCTTCCGCGGCGTCGTAAACTTCGTGAACCGTCGCATTGCCGCCTTCGACCGTGCGCCCGCCGACAATATGCCAGCGTCCGTCGATCACAGCGGCCGCGGCGCTGTTGCGCGCCGTCGGCGCCGGTCTCGCCGCCTCCCAGGACCCGCCCGGATCCGCGAGCACATAGTGGCTCGCCACATCGCCATGGTCACGCCAGGCGGCGTTGTCCCGCCCCAACGGCGTGCGGCCGGTGGCGAGATGCAGCGCCCCGGCGAGATCAGCGACAACGCACTCGCCGCTCGGCTGGGGCAGCTCGGGGCCGTCTCGCCAGTCGCCGGACGCCTCGTCCAGCGCCCAGCTGCCGGCTTGCATCACCCAGCCCGCCGCCGATGAACGGGATTCAAATCCCCCGATCGCCAAGAGGCGATCTTTGAAGCTCACGAGCTGAGGATGATGGCGCGGTCGCGGCAAGTCCGGGCCGTCGGCCCACGCTCCGGCGTCTGGGTCGAACGCCACGTGCCGCGCGGTCGGGCCTGTGATCCGGCCGTTCGCCGCCACAAACCCGCCCGCAATGTGGATCCTGCCGCCTTGGGCGCACGGATAGATCTCTTGAACCGCGAAGGGGAGGGCCGGCCC
>CAYYNG010000271.1:0-3690 GCA_964472435.1 uncultured Hyphomonadaceae bacterium
GGCTGATCGGCGGGCGGGAATTCGCCATCGCGACGATCGACAAGGTGCGGTCGGTCAGCGACACCGCCAAGATCGTCGGATCCGACGCGTTCAAAGCCCTTATCGGACTTGTGATCAGCGTCGTGTTGGCGGTCGGCCTGCCCCGCCTCGCCCAGACGCTCGCCGGCGCTTAGCGTCCCGACAATAATCCCTTCGGTCGAATAAACCTGTCACTTGAATCGGGCAGTTGGACTTCGCGCCGGAACGATTGGCGAGGCGGAGACATTGCACTGGAGCGTGACGCTATTAAAGAATCGACGTCGCAGGGGCGTCGCCGGGAGCTTGGCGCTTGCCGCCGTTGCGCTATTCGCATGCGCCGAGGCCCCTGATACCGACACCGACCGGCCGATACGGCTGGTTGGGTCCTCCACCGTTTATCCGTTTGCAACGAAGGTTGCCGAGGATTTCTCAAATCGGACGGGCCATCCTGTCATCATCGAATCGACCGGATCGGGGGGCGGCCACAAGCTCTTCTGCGCCGGGGTGGGTAGGGGGGCGCCCGAGATCGTGAATTCCTCGCGCCCGCAAAAAGCGAGCGAGTTCATCAGGTGTGCGGAGAACGGGGTAACGGAAATCATCGAGATCGCGATCGGATTCGACGGCATTGTCCTCGCAACGTCCCGCAACGCGGTGGAAATGGCGCTGACGCCGGAGTGGGTGTTCCTAGCGCTCGCGGCGAATATCCCGGTCGGCGAGAACTGCGCGTTCGCGCCAAATCCGCATCAACGCTGGTCGGATATAGATCCAAGCTTGCCCGGCGACCGCATCGAGGTTTTCGGCCCGCCGCCGACGTCGGGAACGCGTGATGCGTTCGTTGAAATCCTAATGGAGCTTGGGGCGGCGGCGTCGCCGTGCCTTGCCGCGCTAAAGGCGCTGGATCCCGCCGCTTTCAAGGCCGCCGCTCATACGCTGCGCGAAGACGGCCGATGGATCGATGCGGGCGAGAGCGACAATTCGATCGTGAAACTGCTCGAGAACACGCCGAAAGCGGTTGGAATTTTCGGCCATTCCTTTCTTGAGCGCAATCAGGATCGCATCCGCGGATTGTCGATCGACGGTGTCGCCCCCACAGCCGGCGCGATCGCATCTGGCGATTATGTCGTTTCTCGCCGGCTTTATGTCTATGTCAAAGCCCAGGTCGCCGCCGAGCGGCCCGCCCTTCAGGATCTCGCCTTGGAGTTCACGTCTGAAATCGCAGCGGGACCTGGCGGCTATCTCGAGGATATCGGCCTGGTGCCTTTGACGGTTGCGGAACGCGCACGATACCGGCGCGCGGTCAAAGACCTGACGCCCTATCGCGCGCCGGCGCCGGAGCGGCCGACATGACGGTGGTCGGAGCGGCGTGGCTTTTGGCGTTCCTCGCACCGGCCGGATTTGTCTTCGGCCGACAGCTTGTGCTCCGTCGAAGCGCCTTGGCGCGCGCGCCGCTACAGTCGCAAGCGAATTATTACGGTTATTACGCCGCCTGGTTGGTAGGGGCCTCGGCGCTCCTCGGGGCGATCATCGCGCTTGTGGTGCCCGGCGGCGAGGCTGGCCCGCTCGCGTTGGCCGCGCCGGTGGCCGCGGCGCTCGCTGGAGGGGCGTGGGCCTATCATTCGGTCACGCCCGACTTCCGTGCCCGCGCGGCGACCGACCGGTTCGTACAGGCGGCTCTCGGACTTTTCTCCCTCATCGCTTTGGTGGCGACCGTCGGCATTATTCTCTCGCTTCTCTTCGAGAGCCTGGTGTTCTTCCGATCGGTTTCGGTTCTCGATTTTCTGACCGGATTGCAGTGGTCGCCCCAAACAGCGCTCCGCGCCGATCAATCCGGCCAGTCCGGGGCGTTCGGGGCCGTACCTGTGTTTGCAGGGACGGCGCTTATCATGCTGGTCGCGATCTCCATCGCCGGTCCCTTGGGGCTCTTAATCGCCATATACTTGTCGGAATACGCGAACCGGCGCGTTCGTGCGGTGGCCAAGCCGGTAATTGAAATACTAGCCGGTATTCCGACGGTCGTTTACGGCTTCTTTGCGCTCTTGATCGTCGGTCCTGCGATTCGATCCGCGGTGGAGGCCGCGGGGTTCGACGCGCCGACCCAAAGCGCGCTCGCGGCCGGTTCCGTTATGGGCGTTATGATCATTCCCTTTGTCTCGTCCCTGGCGGACGACGTGATCACGGCTGTCCCCCAAGGACTGCGCGACGCATCGTTCGCGCTCGGCGCGACGCGGTTTGAAACGGTGTCGCAGGTCGTCGTGCCAACGGCGCTGCCCGGGGTGTTCGGAGCGCTTCTCCTGGCCGTCAGTCGAGCGATCGGCGAAACGATGATCGTCGTTATGGCGGCGGGCCGTGCGGCGAACCTGACGCTCAACCCTTTCGAGTCCGTGACCACGGTAACGGTTCAGATTGTCTCTCTTTTAACAGGCGACCAGGAGTTCGACAGCGCTAAGACTTTGTCGGCCTTCGCCTTGGGGCTTGTGATGTTCTTGACGACCTTGGCGTTGAACATTGTCGCCCTACGCGTCGTTCACAGATATCGAGAGCGCTATGACTGAACCCGGCGTCGACAAAGCCAAGCGGCGGCGGGCGCGGCGGCGCCTCAGCGACGCAATGTTCCAGGCCGCCGGCATGGGGGCCGTCCTCATCGCGCTGTCAGCGGTCCTTTGGCTCGTCGGAAGCTTGGCCGTGGTCGGCGCGTCGGCCTTTACGCACCACAAGATTGATCTCGCCCTGTATTTCGACCCTGATGCGATCACGCCAAGCGGCGCGTTGGACGAAAGAACGCTGCGCGGGGGCGATTATCGCGCCGTCGTCAAAGCCGCGCTGGACGAGCAGGTCCCAGGCGGCCAGCGACAAACGCTCGACCAGTCGCATCTCGTATCGGCGTCCGGCGCCGTCGACGCCGTTCGGCGGCGCGTTCTGGCCAACCCCTCGTTAATCGGCCGCACGATCTCGATGAGTTTGCCGCTGTCCGACGAGGCGGACCAATTTCTCAAAGGACGCGTGGCCCGCGATGCGCCGCTCAGCGCCCTTCGGTTGAGCGAGGCGGAACTGCGTGCGCTCGATCGCATGAGGGCCGCGGGCGAGGTGCGCCGCGTCTTCAACACAACGCTCTTTTTCGCCGACGACAGCCGGGATCCTGAATTGGCCGGGCTTGCTGGAGCGGTGATCGGTTCGGCGCTGGCGCTTTTGGTGGCCCTGACGCTGGCGTTCCCCGTCGGGGTCGGCGCCGCCATCTATCTTGAGGATTTCGCACCGAAGAGCGCGCTGACCCGATTGGTCGAAGTGAACATCAACAATCTCGCCGCCGTTCCGTCCATCGTCTTCGGGCTTTTGGGCCTGGCGGTGTTCTTGAACGGCTTTGGTTTGCCGCGATCGTCGCCTTTAGTTGGCGGGCTTGTTCTGTCTTTGATGGTGTTTCCGACCGTGATTATCGCCACGCGCGCCGCCCTTGGAGCGGTGCCGCAGTCGATCATCGACGCCGCGCTCGGGATCGGCGCATCCCATACCCAGGCTGTGTTTCACCACAAGGTGCCGCTGGCGGTGCCCGGCATCCTAACGGGGACCATTATCAGCCTGTCCCGCGCGCTTGGCGAAACCGCGCCGCTCTTGATGATCGGCATGGTGGCCTTCGTCACAGAAACGCCCTCGTATATTGAAGACCCGGCGACCGCC
>CAYYNG010000272.1:0-3681 GCA_964472435.1 uncultured Hyphomonadaceae bacterium
GCCTACGCGTTCTCGAACCTCCAGGATTTCCTCGACATCTATTATCAGGGCATGGCGGTCTTGCAGACGGAGACGGACTTCCACGAACTCGCGGACGCCTACCTCGCCCGCGCGGACGCCGATAATGTCCGGCATGTCGAGGTCTTCTTCGACCCCCAGGGCCATACCGAACGGGGGCTGCCGTTTTCGGTCGCGATCGAGGGGGTCCTGAGCGCGCTGGACGCGGCGCCGGCGCGCCACGGGATCTCGGCGCAACTTATCCTATGCTTTCTGCGGCACCTGCCTGAGGAGGATGCGTTAACCACCTTCAAGTCCGCCGAGCCTTGGCTTTCCCGCATCGCCGGGGTCGGGCTCGACAGTTCCGAGATCGGCCACCCGCCCTCGAAGTTCGAACGCGTTTTCGCCGCGGCCGGGGAGGCGGGTCTCAAGCGCGTCGCCCATGCTGGCGAAGAGGGCCCGCCCGAGTATGTCTGGGAAGCGCTTGATCTCTTGAAAATCGACCGGATCGATCACGGCAACCGGGCGCTTGAGGATCCAAAACTGGTGGATCGGATCCGCGACGAGGAGATCGCGCTCACGGTCTGCCCTCTCTCGAACCTCAGTCTGTGCGTCGTCGACGCCCTTGAGGCTCATCCTATGAAACGGATGCTGGAGCTTGGCTTGAAGGCGACAATCAATTCCGACGACCCCGCCTATTTCGGCGGCTACGTGAATGAGAATTATCGCCGAACGGCCCAGGCGATCGGGCTTGACCGCGCCGACATCATCCAGCTCGCAGTGAACAGTTTCGAAGCCGCCTTTCTGCCCAACGCCGAGAAAATCCGTCACATCGCGGCGACGCGGGCGGCGGCCGGCTAGTCGTCCTCGGCGGCGAACCTCGCAAAGCGTCGCGAGAGGTTTTGGAACACCCGGTTCGCGTCCGCCCACGTCGCCAGCCGCGGCCGGCCGTCGTTAAAGCTCGTAAATTGGGTTTCGCGAAGCCGAGCGAGCGCTGTTTCCTCTTCGCTGAGACGCACCTCGATCTCTGCGCCGCCGGCGAACACGGAACTGAGTTCGATCCGCGGGTTGCGCTCGAAGTCGGCGTGGGTCGGCCGGCTGGACGCGAGCCGCGTGATCGTCGCCTCGACGGTCAAGACGCCGGCCGCCGGCTCATCCGCCAGCTGGAAGCGCCGTCCGAAAGCGCCCACAAGATCCTCATGCAGGGCTTCGGCTTGGCGGGCCTGGTCCTCGCCCGAGACGGGTCGGTTGACCGGTCGTGCGAATGTGACCTGCCCGATATCCGGTTCCGGCAGGTCGACAGCGACCGGCGCGATGTAAACGGCGCTGAATTCGGAAAGGCGCTTATCCGCAAACCGCTCGACATCGTCGAAAGGGGCGGCGGCGGCCGTTGCAACGGCGGCCGTCAACAGCGCTGCAAAGGCGGATCGCATCACTCGACCGATCATCATTCGACATCTCCGCGCCTTATGGAACGGACCGTACGATAAAGCGGCCGGGGTGGCCACTCACGTCTTTGCGAACGCTTCAGCGCCGGCTCTTCATCACCATTTGGAAGATGTCGTCCATCGCCGAGCCATCGCCATCGGCGTCGAGCAGCCTGCCGAGTCCGCCCATCAGACCGCCGCCGCCCTGCTGCTGGCGTGCGGCCGACTGACCGCCGCCCCCCAGAACCGCGCCAAGCAGGCCGCCAAGGGGCGATCCGCCGGAGTTCTGTGGCTGGCTCTGGCCGCCGAGCATGCCCATCAACTGGCTTGCAACGCTCGGATCCTTTGTTTGCTTCGACAGCGACCCCATCACCATGCTCGCAACCAGCGGCAGCGCCGACTTTAAGACCGTGTCGCTAATCCCGGTCTTCTGCGAAGCGGCCGAGGCGACCGAGCGGCTCATCTCTTTGGAGCCGAGGAGATGGCCCAGGATCGCGTTGCCCTCGTCCACGGTTTCTTGGCGGCCCAACCGGTGCGGCTCGTCCAAGTATTTTTCATGGTCCCCGCGATCGAGGGCGCCGAACAGGGCTTCGACGCCGCCGGGTTTTTGCGTGTTCGCTTGCAGCCCGGCGGCGAGAGCCGGCAAGAGCGATTTGAGCGCGGCGCTCGTCTGGCTTTCCGAGAGCCCGAGCTGCGCGGCGAGCTGCTGTTTCACCTGCCCGCCGGCGGCGCCGGCGATCATATCCATTAAATTCAAACCGGCCATCGCCGCGTCCCTCCTCTTTTCCATAGCCAAGAGTACGTGCTGAGCCCGATTTTCGAAAGCGTCCCACGAGCCTCGACCGGTGATTGCTTCGCCCGCCCCCCCGTGAGACACCCCGCCCCATGCTCGGTTATTTCGAACGACGCGTGGAGCCGTTTCCAACGACCCGCCACGGCAAGCCGCCGGCTGGTCTTTGGGCGTTCTGCTGGCACTATGTGAAAGACGCCAAATGGTGGATCATCGCCATGATGGCGCTCAACGCCGTGATCGCGATGGGGGAGGTTCTGCTCTTCGGCTTCCTCGGCGGCATTGTCGACTGGCTGGGCGAGGCGAACCCCGAGACCTTTTTCTCAGACGAGCGCGAAGGCCTCATGGCCATGGGCGTCTTGCTGCTGATCGGCCTGCCGGTTCTGATCTTCGTCCAGGCGCTCGTCATCTTCCAGAGCCTCTTCGGCAATCTGCCGATGAGCGCACGCTGGCGCATGCACCGACGGCTCTTGGGCCAATCCATGGCCTTCTTTTCCAACGAGTACGCCGGCCGCGTCGCCACCAAGCTCATGCAGACCGCGCTCGCCGTGCGCGAGGTGGTGATGAAAGTGCTCGACGTCTTCGTCTATGTCGCCGTCTATTTCCTCACCATGATCGCGCTGGTCGCGGCCGCGGATCTACGCCTCGCCGCGCCCATGGCGCTTTGGTTGGCGGCGTATCTCGGGCTTCTCTACTGGTTCGTGCCGAAGCTCGCCGCCATTTCCGAGCGTCAAGCCGATGCGCGATCGGCGATGACTGGACGGATCGTCGACAGCTACACCAATATCGCCACCGTGAAGCTCTTCGCCCATGCCGGGCGGGAGGAGACCTACGCCAAGGAGTCGATGTCCGCCTTTCTCGGCACGGTGCATCCGCAGATGCGGCTTGTCACCGTCTTCAACTCCCTGGTTTACCTCAACAATTGCATCCTCATCTTCGCCATCGGCGCCCTCGGTCTTTGGCTTTGGACGGAGGCCTTGATCACCATCGGGGCGGTCGCCGTCGCCATCGCCCTCGCGCTCCGCCTCAACGGCATGTCGCAATGGATCATGTGGGAGGTCTCGGCGCTCTTCGAAAACATCGGGGTCGTCCATGACGGCATGGCGATGCTGAAAAAGCCGCAAGCCGTGGTGGACAAGCCGGGCGCCCGGGAGCTCGCCGCGACGGCCGGGGGAATCGAGTTTGAAGGCGCGACCTTCCATTATGGCAAGGGCGGCGGCGTGATCGAGGATCTGTCGCTGACGATCCGTCCGGGCGAGAAGATCGGTCTGGTCGGCCGTTCCGGCGCTGGCAAATCGACGCTCGTCAACCTCCTCCTCCGTTTTTACGATCTCGAAGGCGGGCGCATCACGGTCGACGGCCAGGACATTTCGGATGTGACCCAGGACTCCCTCCGCCGCCAGATCGGCATGGTGACCCAGGACACCTCCCTCCTCCACCGCTCTATCCGGGAAAACATCGCCTATG
>CAYYNG010000273.1:0-3669 GCA_964472435.1 uncultured Hyphomonadaceae bacterium
CAAACCCGACTATGCGGAGGCGTGGCGCCGCCGGGCCTTCCTCTTCCTCAACGACGACGCCTATGATGAAGCGTTGCGGGACATCAACGAAGCGCTCACCTTGGAGCCCCGCCACTTCGGCGCCTGGGCCGAACTCGGTGCGATCCTAGAGCAGCTCGGGGCCCGGGACGAAGCGCTTGAGGCCTATCGGGAAGCCTTGGCGTTGCATCCCCACCTTGCATCTGCGAAGGCGGCGGAGCAAAGGCTGCTCGCCGCATCGGACGGATCTACGCTATGAAGCTCACTCTATTAATCGTCGTCTTCGTTCTCGGCGGCGGCGCAGCAGGCTTGGCTGCGAACAGCGCCGCCTACGCCGCCCGGGTTGAGGCGGCCTTTCCCCCGATCGGGCGCCGCGTCGATGTGAACGATGCGTCGGTCCACGTGATCGCGCAGGGCGATGCGGGGCCGCCGGTTCTAATGATCCACGGCGCCAGCGCGAACGCTCGGGAATTCGAGTGGAGCCTCGCCCCGATGATCAGCGAAGCGCACCGCGTGTTCATGGCCGACCGCCCGGGGCACGGCTATTCCGATCGGCCGGCGGACGGTCAGTCGCTCGCCGTTCAAGCGGCGCAGATGGCCGGGGTCCTCCACGCTCTCGCCCCCGAGGAGCCCGCCGTCATCGTCGGCCACTCCTTCGGCGGCGCCGTCGCCCTGCGGGTCGCCCTAGACTTCCCGGACTTGGTCTCCGGGGTGGTGCTTCTTGCGCCGGCCACCCATGACTGGGGCTCGGCCCCCACGGCTTGGCATAATCGGGCGGCCACGTTTCCTGCGTTGGGCTGGGTCTTCAACCGTCTCGTCGCCCTGGTCGGCCCGGCGCAAGGGCGCAGCGGCGTTCTTGGGGTCTTTCACCCGCAGGACCCGCCCGACGATTACTTTGAGAAATCAGCGATCCCCCTCCTCTTTCGCCCCTCGGAGTTCCATTCCAATGCGGCGGATGTCATCGCCCTTCGCGGCGAACTCGCTGCGCAGTCGATGCGCTATGGCGAGCTGGACATGCCGATCATTGTCTTTTCCGGCGCCCAGGACACGGTGTTGAAGCCGCAGCTCCATGCCGGCCGCTTACAGCATCAAGCCCGGGATATCGAGCTTGTGCGGCTCTCCGAGGGCGGGCACATGCCGCACCACGCCTATGGCGAGGCGGTTGCAACGGCGATCGCACGGCTGGCGGGCGCCGAATCAGGCCAAAAGAGCGCTTTATCTAACTAAGGAATGCTGCACATGGACGACGCGCAACCGGCGACGTTGACGGAGGCGGCGCGGGAAAAACTGCGCCAAACCGTCTCGCGGATCGAACGACTCGAAGAGGAAAAGGCCGAAATCGCGAACCAGATCAAAGATGTCTACGCCGAGGCGAAAGCGATGGGCTATGACACCAAAGCGCTTCGGCAAGTCGTCCGACTGCGGAAGGTGGATCAAAAGGAGCGAGAGGAGCAAGAAGCGATCCTCGACGTCTACCTCCACGCGATCGGCGAGATTTAGGGCTCCTCGGTGGCCCCCGCGGCGAATTCCCCGTATCTTTTTCCCATGCCGCGCGAGATCGACGAAAAGAAAAGGCGCAAAGCGCTTCGAAAGCTGCGCAAGGCCGCCGAACTTGCCGAAAAGGACGGGCGAGAGGGGCTCTCCGACTGGGAGCGAACTTTCGTCGACGAGGTGCAAGCGCGAATCGAAACCTTCGGTTCCGCCTTCGCCGACCCCGAAAAGGGCCGACTGGATGAACCCCTGTCGGCCCGGCAGACGCAGAAACTCAAGGAGATCGCGAAGAAGGGCCGCGGCGATGGCGCATCGGCGGGATTTTCCCGCAGCAGCTTCAAGCCGAAGCGGCCTACCCGTCCCTCGAACGCCCGAGACATCCACGACGACCTTGAGATCGACGCCGAGGCCGCCCCCTCGAGACCGAACAAAGAGCGAGCCGACGGACCGCGCCTCGTGAGCTCGTGCGAGGAGCCGCCAGCCTCGCCGTCCGAAAAGGCGAAGCGTCCTCGGCTCACCGTTTTGAAAGGCGGCCGCGAATGATCGCTCGGACGCTCCAGGCTTGTCTCCTTTTTCTTGTCGCGGCCGCCGCCGTCCCGGCGCGCGCTGAACCTCTGAGGCGGTACACCTATCGCGTCGTCGCCGAACACCCCCATGACCCGGGCGCCTTCACCCAAGGGCTCTTCTTTTCCGAAGGGCATCTCTACGAAAGCACCGGCCAGCGCGGCGCCTCCTCTCTCCGCAAAGTCGACCTCGAAACCGGCGAGGTTCTGCAAAAGCGCGATCTTCCAGCAGAGTTCTTCGGCGAGGGCGTCGTCAATTGGGACGACCGGATCATCGGTCTCACTTGGACGTCGGGGACCGGATTCGTGTTCGACATCGACGATTTCGATGAACGCGGCCGGTTTGCTTATTCCGGCCAGGGCTGGGGCCTCACCCAAGACGGCGCCCGGCTCATCATGAGCGACGGCACGCCCCAGCTTCGCTTCCTCGACCCGGAAACCTTGGCGGAGACGTCCCGGATCACTGTCACCCTCGCCGGCGCGCCGCTTCCGCGGCTCTATGAATTGGTATGGGTGGAGGGGGAGATCTTCGCCAATGTTTGGCTGACCAATGCGATTGTTCGAATCGAGCCTGCGTCCGGCCAGGTCACCGGAATCATCGACCTCACCGGCCTTCTGTCAGTCGCGGACAGGGCGGGCGGCGACACCGACGTCCTAAACGGCATCGCCTACGACCCGGCTGCGGGGCGTTTGTTTGTCACGGGAAAGTATTGGCCGAAGCTCTTCGAAATCGAACTTGTGCCGGCCGGCTCAGCTCCGACGCCCTAGCCAATCAGGACCGGACGTGAACTCTTCGGCCGGCCGACGCGTATAGCAATCGAAGGCTGACCAACAGGAAAGTGATTATGAGCCAAGACACTCGCGCCGTCGTAATTACGGGCGCCTCCTCCGGCATCGGCCGCGCGACTGCCGAACGTCTCGCCCGGGCGGGGTGGGTCGTCTTCGCGGGCGTGCGAAAGGAGAAAGACGCCGATACGTTGTCGGCGCTCGGACACGGCGATGCGCTGCGCCCGATCATCTTGGATGTCGCAAAATCCGATCAAATCGCCGCGGCCGCCGAAGACGTCTCAAAGTCGATAGGCCCCGTGAAGCTGCGGGGGCTTGTGAACAATGCGGGGATCGCGAATATGGGGCCTTTGCCGATCCAGGCGATGGACGAAGTCCGCGCCCATTTCGAGGTCAACGTGTTGGGCCTGATCGAGACGAGCCAGGCTTTTGCACCGCTTCTCGGCATGGACCGGTCGCGCACGGGACCGCCTGGCCGCATCGTCAACATCTCAAGCGTCGGCGGCCGCGTCGCCGCCCCGTTCCTCGGCGCCTACACCGCCACCAAGCACGCCGTTGAATCGATTACGGATACGTTCCGGCGCGAAATGATTATCTTCGGCGTCGACGCCATTTGCATCGGACCGGGCGCGGTGAAAACGCCGATCTGGGACAAGGCCGAGGAACGGGACGAAAAACAGCCCTATGCAAACTCCCCCTGGGCCGCGCCCCTGTCGAAGTTCACGAAAGGGTTTCTCGACGCCGGAGAGAACGGGTGGCCGCCGGAGAGGATCGCCGAAGTCATCGAGACGGCGTTGACGGATGCATCACC
>CAYYNG010000274.1:0-3666 GCA_964472435.1 uncultured Hyphomonadaceae bacterium
GTCGCTGAGCGCCGCCCTTCTTGGCTCGTTGATCTTCTCGCTCGCCGCCGCGAACATCGCGCTCGTCGCCTTCGTCCACAATAGCGGCATGCTGAACCGTGTCGCCCAGTGCGGTGAAACCGTCCCCGACGAGGTCGGCGCCTGCTTTGCGGCGTTCGGGACAAGCGCAGCGATCGGGCTCAGCCTGATGCTCGCCTTTTCGGCTTTCGTCTTTCCGTTGCTCGGCGGCCTTTTGGTGCGGCGCGCCCGGCGGGCGTCGGCGAAAACGGCTGCGGCGCGGTTGGAGACCGACCGGCGGCCGCCCCTCCTCTTTCTTCGAAGCTTCGTGAACGACCAGGTGGAAACACGACCCGCCCGGCCCGGTCCGCTCGGCTTCGCCCTGACGGGGTTGCGCGGACGCACGCCGCTCGACCATCTCCTGGTGGAAGACTTCATCCGATACGGCCCGCCGCGGGCGCTCGGCCGGCCGGAGGAGCGCGACGCCGGTTACCGGCCCTTTGGGTCGCTGCGGATCTATGTCGAGAACGAAGACGGCCCAGACCCCGCCTGGCGGCGAGAGGTCGCCCGCCTCGCCGATGAGGCCCGCGCCATCATCATGGTGTTCGACGAGCGGATCGAGAACCGAGAGCGCGGCGTCGGTTGGGAGCTTGGTGCGATCGGGAACCGACCGGACTGGCGCGAACGGACCCTTTTTCTCGCCCATGACAGCCTCGCGCGCCGGAGGCGCGGCGAGAGGCGCGCCGACTTCCTGGCCCGGAATCGAAACTATTGGGGCCTCGCGTCCGAGCTGTCGGGCTTTCCGCTGCCCGAAACGAGGCGGCCGATCCTCGGCCTCGCCTTTGTGAACGGTGTCGCGACGGTCGCCACGGTCGGCCGGCCGGCGACGACCAGCGACTACCTTGTTGCGATGCGGGTCCTGATCGAACCGGTGATTGAAGGTGCAAGGGAAACGGCCTAATCGATGAGCGGGCGCGGGGTCTGGCATGCGTGCGGTTGAAACCTCTATTGAGAAAGCGCGGCGCGTTTTCGTCAACCTGCGGGCTGTGCGGGCGCTGGCGGGCGCGTCGGGCCTGGTCGGCATTCTGTTGTCGCTGTCGCTGCTCGTTTCTCTGCCGTTCGGGGTCTTCACCGATCGGTTTCCCATGACCGGCGCACTGGCGGCGGCCTGGGTCGCGGCGTTGATCCTCGCCCCGGTCGTCACCTATCTCAGCATGCTGACGCCGTTCTTTCACAAACTGCTCCTGGGCGCGATCGCGCTCTTCTTCGGGCTCACCGTGGCGCTCCTCGTCCCCGCGATGCTGTTTTTGCACGTGGCCGTCAGGCTTCAGATGGGGGCGCAGCCTGGCTTTCTCGGCTTCGAACCCGGCGTCATCGCCGCCCTGGCGGCTTTCAGCCTGCCTTATTTCATCATCGCCCTTTTTCTCTGCCGGCTCGGATGGTCGATGTTCACCACGCCCCGCCACGCGTTCGCCGCCGGCCGGGGATCCTCGCCAAGCCCGCTTCGGGTCTTCGACATGGTCGGCTATGCGGCCGGCGCGCCCCTCTATGCGCGCCAGAGCGATTATGGCTGGGGCGTCGCCGCCCGGCTTTTGGCGGCGCTCGCGCTTTCCATCGCGCCGGGCTACGGGTTCTTCCAGAGCGGGCAGGCGCTCTCGATCCTCTTCGGGCGAACCCTCGCCGCCTGCGATGCCGGCCCGCCGGTTCCGCTCAGCTTCGACACGATCCTCTTCTCGCCCCTGCTCCCCGCGCTGCCTTGCCTTGACGTCTCGCTGGATTGGGTGGTCCTCAGCGCTTTGGCGCTTGCCATCGTCATCGCTTTTCTGTTCGTCTTCGGCCGGATGGGCGCACGGGCGCTGACCGCATCGGCACGGCGCCAGATGACGCGGGGCTATGACCGCGCACGCGCCGCAGATCCGCGGCCGCCGATCCTGTTCCTGCGCGCGTTCGCCGACGACCATCGCATCTTGTCGCGCGATCCAGGCTCGCTGCTCGACCGCATTACGGGCATGGTGGGCGAGCCGCGAAACCAGGACGAGATCGTCCTCGATACGGCGACCCCCTATGGCCCCGTGGTCGCCATCGGCGATCCCGACGACCCCATCCCGCCGTTCGGCGCGGCCCGGGCCTATGCCGGCGATCGGGACTGGAAGGCCCTCGTCTCGGACATCATGGGCGAAGCGACAGCGGTGATTCTTTCAATGGACGAGTCCGCTGGTCTCGCCTGGGAGATCGACGAAGTGCTGGGCGGCGGCTTTGCAGGCAAGACCCTGTTTCTCTTCGGCCCCGACCTAGACGAGGGCACCCGCATCGAGGGCGCCATGATGCTGGCCCGCGGCGTTGGCGACGCCGGCTATGCCCCTGATCTTGAACCGGGGCGCTTCATCGTCGGCGCCTATGCGAGCGACGCCGGCCAGCTGAATGTCCTCACCGCCAAACGTATCGGCGCGCCGGCTTACATCGCGGCCTGCCGGTGGTTCCTTATGGATAAGTTCGGCCATCCAAACGGCCTTTGGAAAGCGCCGCGCCTCGGCCGGCCGTTCCCCGTGGGCGACTGAGCGCGCCGTTCCACGGGCTTATCGGACGAAGATTCTTAGCCTCGCCGATCCCAGCGTCACCGTGTCGGCCGATCGCAAGGTCTTGCGTTCGACCCGCGTGTTGCGGGCCCAAAGACCGTTCGTCGAATCGAGATCTTCGATCACATAGCCCTGTCGCCGATCGCCCGAAATCCGGGCGTGCAGCCGGGACACCGATGGATCGTCGAGCCGCACATCCGCTTCCGCGCCCCGGCCGATCGTGGCCGGCAAGCGCTTCACATGCGCGACGAGGTCGGAGCCCGGAGCCTGCAGCACCAATCGCACGCGCGGCGCAAACACCCGCCATGTCGCCGCGGCGACGAGCAAGAGAACCAGGACGTGAACGGCGAGGATTGAGAGCCCATAGGGCCGCCTTGCGGGATCGGCGAGCCAGCCTGTCCAGACACCCGGCGTCACGACGCTGAGATAGAGCGCCGCGCCCTGGAGCTGCGGCGGCGGCCGGTCGAGCACAAGCTTGGCCGCAGCGGCGCCGCCCGGATCGAGGCTCAGCGTCACCTTGCGGTCCAGCTCGCCCGGCAGCCGATAGCGCTGTTGCGGGACCGGCTCGAACACGACCGCGCCCCCGCTGAAAAGATCGGCGAAGACCGCGGCGACCGCGGCGGGGCCTTCGCCCGAGACGTCTGCGGGGAGGAGCCGGCCGCCGGTCGCGCCGGCTGCGGCTTGAAGACGCCCGAGCGCGGCGTCGCCATCGTCGGCGGCACGCGGCAGCGCGGGAAAGACCGAGACCCCGTTCTTGAGCGCGATGGGCGGCAGCGCCTCTAGGGCGGCCGCATCGCTCGGAAACACTGCGCTCGCGGCGACCAACGCGCCCCGCGTCGGGGTGTCTTTCACGCGATCGGAGAGATAGGCGAACGCTGCGGGAACGGCGTCGCCCGCCGGCGCGCCGGGCGCGGAGGCCCCGAGCGCCGATGCGAACGCCTCCGCCACCGCCGCCTCGGATGGCGCGGGGCCCGTTTCTTCGACGACCGCGAACTCGGGATACGCGCGGGCGACAAGGATGTTCGCCGCATCCTCACGAACGGCTGCGGCGAGGACGGCGAAGCGCTGGATGGCGCGATCGCGCGCCGCCTCG
>CAYYNG010000275.1:0-3659 GCA_964472435.1 uncultured Hyphomonadaceae bacterium
CAAAGTAATACATCATGCCGAGAAAGCCGGCGGTGAGGAAGAAGCCCACCGCATTATGGCCGTACCACCACTGGGTCAGGGCGTCTTGGACGCCGGCGAAGGCGGAATAGCTCTTCGCCCCGAGGAATGAGACCGGCATCGCCAGATTGTTGACGATGTGCAGCATCGCGACGGTCACGATGAAGGAGAGATAGAACCAGTTCGCCACATAAATATGCGGCTCTTTCCGCTTCCAAAGCGTGCCGAGAAAGACGAGGAGGTAGACGACCCAGACGACGGTCAGCCAGATATCGGCGTACCATTCGGGCTCGCCATATTCCCGCGATTGGGTGACCCCGAGGAGATAACCCGTGCCTGCAAGCACGATGAAGAGGTTGTAGCCCCAGAAGACGAACCACGGCCACATGCCGCCGGCGAGCCGCGTGCGGCAGGTGCGCTGAACGACGTGGAAACTCGTTGCGATCAGCACGTTCCCACCCATGGCGAAGATCACGGCCGACGTGTGCAGCGGCCGCAGCCGGCCGAAATTGGTCCAGCCCAGCTCTTCGAAGTAGAAGATGTTCGGCCAGGTGAGCTGGAGTGCGATCACAAGACCGACCGTCAGGCCCGCGATCGCCCAGAAGGCCGCTGCGAACACGCCGTATTTGACGACCGTGTCCTCGTATTGGCTTTCGTCGAACGGCTCGCGATCGACGAGGCCGCCGGCCCACATGCCGAGCGCTGCGAGGCCGCCCGCGCCGAGCAGAAAGAACGTCATCGCCTGGATCGCCATGCGGCCGTCCACCGCCCGCCCCGCCATCACCAGGGCCGCCAGAACGAAGACGCCGGTCAGCGCTGCAACGCCGATCATGCTCGTTCTGGACCCTCCCATTTGAACCCGTGTCGTCGCCACGTCCCGCACCTTTCATTCCGTTCGAATCACGCGCCGAAGCGCGGGCAATTCACCCTCAGGTGACGGATAAGCGCGGCCTCGGAGCCGATGAATACGGGGATCTACCTATGACGTGACGCGCCTCGCCGGGCTACGACATCGCACGCCTGAGAGGGAGAACGTCCATGGGAACTCGAGCACTCGCCGGCTTAGGCGCCGGGGCGGTGGTTGTCGGCTTTGCGAAGATCATCACGCACGCGCCGAGCTATGATCCATTCGCGGCCTCGTTCTGCCGGTCGTCGGGCGACGCGGTTCCACTCGAACCCGCGACGCCCTTTTGGGACGCCCATTGCTGGGGATGCCCCGTCGCGCTGGGCGGCGCCCTATTGATCGCCGTCGCGCTCTGGCCGGCGATCGCAAGCCGGCTCCGGCGCGCCTCGGGCGCCTGGCGTCCGCCGACGGCCGCGTTTAGTCTGCGCGTCGCACGAAGGAGACTGACGCGATGGCGCTATCGGGCGATGCGGCCCCCCCTATCGACTTCGCGGGATTGGACGATGCCCAGGCGCTTCGAACCCATTTAGCCTCGATCCTCGCCTCGGTGCCGGATGCGATGGTCGTGATCGACGAAGACGGGCGGATCATCGCGTTCAGCGCCGCGGCTCAGGCGATGTTCGGCTACACCGTCGACCAGGTCTTGGGTCGAAACGTCAGCATGCTGATGACGGACAAGGACGTTGACCTCCATGACGGCTATATGCGGAACTATCTCATCGGCGGGCCCGCGAAAATCATCGGGGTCGGGCGTCTGGTCACCGCCCGTCGGGCCAATGGCGAGGCGTTTCCCGTCGACCTGAAAATCGGGGAAGCGCAGATCAGCGGCGGCCGGATCTTCACCGGCTATATGCGCGACGTTTCAGAACAGCTCAGCGCCGCTCAGCGCCTGCGGGAGCTGCAGGCCGAGCTGGTGCATTTCTCTCGAATGAGCGCCGTCGGCACCATGGCGTCGGGGCTCGCGCACGAGCTGAACCAGCCGCTGACGGCCGTTGCGAATTATCTGGAGGCGAGCCGCGATCTTCTCGAAAGGCCGGACGACGACACGATCCAGATGGTGCGCGAGGCGCTCGACGAGGCGGCGAAACAATCGGTTCGCGCCGGCCGCATCATCCGTCGTCTGCGCGACTATGTCGCACGCGGCGAGATCGACGCCCGCGCCTGCGATCTGCAGGCGCTGCTCGCTGACGCCGTGGCGCTCGCGAAAATGGGTCCGGAGGCCGCAGCGATCGCCATCGACCTCGAGGTCGATTCGTCGATCGACGTCCTCGTCGATCCCATCCAAATCCAACAGGTGATCGTCAATCTTGTCCGAAATGCCACCGAGGCGCTGGCGACCACGCGAGCGCCGCGCATCGACATCTCCGCCCGGGTCGAAAGCGAACGCTTCGTCTCGGTGGCCGTCGAAGACAACGGCCCCGGCCTCCCGCAGGAAATCGCAGATCAGCTTTTCCGGCCGTTCGCGACGTCGAAGAGCGATGGCATGGGGCTTGGCCTTTCGATCTGTCAAACAATCATCGAGGCGCACGGCGGGGCCATCTCAGCCGGAGACGGGGCGAATGGCGGCGCCCGCTTCGTATTTCAGCTGCCGCGGGATGGCGTTAAGACACCTGCATGAGCGAACGACGCTTGATCCATTTCGTCGACGACGACGAAGCGCTGCGCCATTCGGCGAGCTTCATGCTGAGACATGCCGGTTTCGCGGTGAAGACCTACGCCGACGGCGCGCTGTTCTTAAGCGCCGTCGAAGCCGCCGCACCGGGCTGCATCCTGCTGGACGTTCAAATGCCGGAGATCGACGGTCTTGCGGTGCAGGCCGAACTCAATCGTCGCGGCGTCGCCATGCCGGTGATCATCCTTACGGGTCATGGGGATGTCGGCGTGGCGGTCGAGGCGATGAAGGCCGGCGCCGTGGATTTCGTCGTAAAACCCTATGAGAAAGCCGAATTGATTGCGGCGCTGGAGCGCGCCTTCGCCGGCGCGGAGGCCCAGGCGGCGCGGGATGTTCTCGCACGAGAAGCGCGCGGCCGTTTGGCGGCCTTGACCGCGCGGGAACGTGATGTGCTCGGCGGCCTGGTCCGCGGGCAGACGAATAAAACGATCGCCGACGCCTTCCAAATTTCGCCGCGAACGGTGGAGATCCACCGAGCGAATTTGATGGAGAAGCTCGAGGCCGACAGTCTGTCGGCGGCGCTGCGCATCGCGTTCGCCGCCGGCCTGCCAGACGAATTCGACTAAACCGCGCCGCTATACGGGGTTTTCCTTAGAGCGCTCCGTTCGCGTCTCTTCTAAGCTGCGATTTCAAGCCGATTTCCGCCTAATGCCGTCGCCCGACAAGGACCCCACGATGGACGATCCGCTGGAGAGGCCGCCGGTCCGCGTCGCCCTGATCGACGACAGCCTCGCCGTGCGCCGCTCCCTTTCCCTCTTGCTCCGCGCGAGCGGTTTCGATGTGATCGCTTTCGAGCAGGGCGAGGACGCGATCGAATGCGGACCGGATGTCGACCGCGTCTTGATCGACTATCGACTGCCAGGTTCGGACGGTTTGGAATTGCTGAAGCGGTTGCGTCGCCAGGGCGTCGCAGCGCCCGCTATCTTGATCTCCGGGGTCATCGCGCCACAGATCGAAGCGCGGGCGATCAGCGCCGGGTTTCGGTCCTTCCTCCGCAAACCGATGAGTCGGGCCGATCTCTTAAAGGCCCTGGCTTAAGCGGGCTTCGGCTGAAGAGGGACGACG
>CAYYNG010000276.1:0-3659 GCA_964472435.1 uncultured Hyphomonadaceae bacterium
CTGGGCGATTGGATACTCGTCCATATACCCATAACCGCCATGAAGCTGCAGGCATTCGTCGATGATTTTGCACTGAAGGTCGGAGATCCAGTATTTCGACATCGACGCCGTGGCGGCGTCGAGCTCGCCTTTAAGGAGAAGTTCGGTGCAGTGGTCTGCGAAGACGCGCGCCACCGTCGCCTCGGTCTTGCATTCGGCCAGCTTGAACTGGGTGATCTGGAAATCCATAATCGATTTGCCAAACGCTTTGCGTTGTTTGACGTACGCGATGGTCTCGGCGAGCGCCCGCTCGATCATGCCGATGCCCTGCAGGCCGATAATGTGCCGCTCCTGCGGCAGCTGCTGCATCAATTGGATGAAGCCCTGGCCCTCTTCTAGACCGAGTAGCGCGGACGCCGGCACTTTCACGTCGTTGAAGAAAAGCTCGGACGTATCAGCGGCGTGTTGGCCAACCTTCTCAAGGTTCCGCCCGCGTTCGAACCCTTCCACTTCATCGGTCTCGACCACCATGATGGAGACGCCCTTCGCGCCCTGGCTCGGGTCCGTCTTGGCGCAGACCAAGATTAAGTTGGCCGTCTGACCGTTTGAAATGAACGTCTTAGACCCGTTAATGACGTAGCCGTTGCCGTCCTTCATCGCCGTGGTCTTGATGCTCTGCAGGTCTGAGCCGGCGCCCGGTTCGGTCATGGCGATGGCGCAGACCATTTCGCCGCTCGCGAGCTTCGGCAACCACCGCCGCTTTTGCTCCTCCGAGCCGTAATGGATGATGTAAGGAGCGACGATGGCGTTGTGCAGCGTGATGCCGAAACCGTCGATGCCATGGTGCTGTTGCTGCTCGATGATTACGGCCTCGTGGCGGAAGTCCCCGCCGGCGCCGCCATATTCCTCGGGCGCCGAGGCGCAAAGAAGGCCCATATCGCCGGCCTTGGTCCAGATCTCACGCGGAACGACGCCGGCTTTACGCCAGTCTTCGACATGCGGCTTGCATTCGCGCTCGAAGAACTGACCAACGGCATCTGAAAAGATCGAGATCTCCTCGTCTCGCCGCCAGGTAGAGGGTTGCACGTCCAGAGGGCTGTCGAACATCCGAGGTCTCCTGGTCACGAGGCCGCCCGACCTCTCGTTTACGTCCACGTCAAGCATATAGCTTGCCAACGCGGCAGATTGAACCCATGCCGTTGCGGCAACCTCTGAAAGCAAAAGGCCCCGCCGAAGCGGGGCCTTCGCTTGCTAGAATTGGTCCGCCGGCAGCGCCATCATCGCGTCGGCGCCGGCTTTCAACTTAGCGAGATGCCCGGTCGTCTCTGGCAGCATCCGCTCAAGGAAATACCGCCCCGTCGTCAGCTTGTTATCATAGAACGGGTCGCCGCCCGCGCCGTTGGCTTTCTTCTCAAGCGCGGTCTTCGCCATCCGGACCCACATATAGGCGAAGGCGGTCAGGCCGAAGAGCTGGAGATAGTCGGTCGAGGCCGCGCCGGCATTGTCGAAATTGGACATGCCGTTCTGCATCAGCCAGTTCGTTCCGTCTTGCAGCTGGGCCCGCGCGGATTTGAGGCCGTCGATAAATGGTGCGAGATCCGCCACATCGGCGTTCTCTGCGACGAAATCGTCCATCTCCGCGAAGAACGTGAAGATCGCGCGGCCGCCGTTGGCCGACAGTTTCCGCCCCACAAGGTCGAGCGCTTGGACCCCGTTCGTGCCCTCATAGATCAGTGCGATCCGCACATCCCGGACAAACTGCTCCATCCCCCACTCTTTGGTGAAACCAGAGCCGCCGTGGAGCTGCAGGCCGTCGTTGCACGCCTTAAGGCCGCGATCGGTCAGGAAGGCTTTCACAACTGGCGTCATAAGCGCCATGTAGTCGCCGGCTTTTTCGCGAACTTTCTCGTCCGGCGACTTGTGCAGAAGATCGCCGTAAAGCGCCGTCCAGTAGGTGAACGCCCGCGCGCCTTCGACAAAGACCTTCGTATCCATCAGCATCCGGCGCACATCGGGATGGACGATGATGGGGTCGGCCGGGCCGTCCGGATTCTTCGGCCCCGTCAGCGAGCGGCCCTGGACCCGGTCGTTCGCGAAATCGACAGCGTTTTGATAGGCGACTTCGGCTTGGCTCAGGCCCTGGAGGCCGACGCCCAAACGCGCCTCGTTCATCATCACGAACATGGTGCGCATGCCCTTGTTCTCTTCGCCGACGAGCCAGCCGGTCGCGCCGTCATAGTTCATCACGCAGGTCGCATTGCCGTGGATGCCCATTTTCTCTTCGAGGCCGCCGCAGGAGCACGCGTTCCGCTGGCCGAGGGAGCCGTCCTCGTTGACGAGGAATTTCGGGACGACGAAGAGCGAGACGCCCTTGATGCCCTCGGGCGCGCCTTCGATCCGAGCGAGGACGAGGTGGATGATGTTTTCCGTCAAATCCTGCTCACCGCCCGAGATCCAGATTTTCTGACCCGTGATCTTGTAGCTGCCGTCGGCCTGGGGCGCCGCCTTTGTCTTCATCAGTCCAAGGTCGGTGCCGCAATGGGGCTCGGTCAGGTTCATGGTGCCGGCCCATTCGCCGGACGCCATTTTCGGACCGTATTTCGCCTTCTGCTCCTCGGAACCGCCCGCCATGAGCGCTTCGAACGCGCCGCGCGTCAGGCCCGGATACATGCCGAACGCCATGTTGGCCGACGAAATCATCTCGCTCCACGCGGTGCCGATGACGCTCGGCAGGCCCTGCCCGCCCATTTCAGGCTCGGTGCTGAGGAGCGGCCAGCCGTTCTCGACCAATTGACGATAGGCGTCCTTGAACCCAGTCGGCGTGGTGACGGAGGCGTCGGGGTGGCGCGTACAGCCCTCGCTGTCGCCGACCATATTGAGCGGCTGAAGGACCTCCTTGGCGAACTTGCCGCCTTCCTCGAGGATTTGGTCGATTAAGTCGGGCGTTGCGTCCGCAAATCCTGGTAGATTGGCATAGTTCTGCAGCGCCAGCACGTCGTGCAAAATGAACTGCATGTCTCGAACAGGGGCGTCGTAACGAGGCATTTCAGTCGCGTCCTTTCAGTTAAGGGGGAGAAGACTTTCGTTTGCGCTACGCGCCGCCGTCCAGCTGCGCTCGGGCGACGGCATCATAGGCGCGTAAGTGTTCGCTCTCGCTCTCTCCGGGACCGATATTCTCAAGTTGGCCCTCAATCCAGCGAATTCCTTTCGTCAATTCCTCAAGCGCATGGTCGATATCGTGGCGCTGGGCCTCCAACCGGGCCGCCTGTTCACGGAACTTCGCGAGCGAGAGCCGCATCTGCGCGCGTTCGCCGTCGCCCAACCCGTAGAGATCAAGTATCTCGCGAATGTCCGCCAATGGCAGGCCGACGCGTTTGCCTTGCAGAATGAGCTTCAACCGCGCCCGATCGCGGGTGGAGTACACCCGTGTCATCCCGTCGCGCGCTGGGTGCAGGAGGTCTTTATCCTCATAGAACCGCAACGCGCGAGCCGTCACGCCGAACTCCCGCGCAAGCTCGGAAATAGAGTAGGTGCGCGTGTCGGCCGCCGACATGGATTTATGATGATAGACTGCCATTCGCTTCGGATGCCCGATCTTTACGCGAACGTCAACGTCAACCCGCCTGAGAGAGACGTAAACCCGTCAGCGCCGCGCCGCGCGGCGAATACTTATTAACCGC
>CAYYNG010000277.1:0-3655 GCA_964472435.1 uncultured Hyphomonadaceae bacterium
CGTAAACCCGTCAGCGCCGAGCCGCGCGGCGTTTACTTTTTAACCGCGCCTTAAGACGAAGCCCGCCATTCGTTTGATTGAGTAAGTTTTCCAGCCGGGTCCGAGGACGCGCTGGAAGCGTGATTGGAGCGTTTAATGGCGGAACGGGCGCCCTGGAGCGTGAAAGGGATTGATTTCCGCGCCCGCGAGGCTGCGCGGCGGGCCGCCGAAGAGGAAGGCGTGACCCTGGGCGAGTTTCTCAATCGGCTTCTCCTCACCGACGACGACGACGTACCGCCGGCGCCTGCGAGAGGGACGTCGGGCCTGCCGGCGGCCGGGGCCCTTGATCGGTTGAGCCGACGCATCGAGGCCGTCGAAGCGCGCTCGACGCTCGCCATCACGGGCATTGACCAGTCGGTGATGGGCCTCGTCGCACGCATCGAAAACGCCGAGCATGGCGCGGCCGAGGTCGGTTCCCAAATCGACAGCGTGATCGACGATGTCCGCGCGACCCATGACGCGCTTCACGCCAAGGTCGTCGCGATCGAAAACGACGACACCGCTCGAAAAAACCTTGATTCCCTGAAAGCGCTCGAGCACGCGCTTGGGCAGCTCGCGTCCCATGTATACGAAGAGAACGGTCTCGCCCAGCAAGAGGCTGAAGCGATAAAGACCCGCCTGGAAACGGGATTGGCGGACGTCTCCGAGCGCGTCGACGGCATGGAGACGAAAGTCGAAAAGACGCTGTCGGACGCCGCCCAAAGAGTGGAGCGCGCGGTTGAGAAAGCAGAGCTCCGCAGCGAGGGAGCGACGCGGCACCTCGCCGATCGGTTCAGCGGCTTCGAAGCGGACGTTGCAAAGAAACTCACCGCCGTCGATCGCGTCGGCGGCCGTATGGACGAACTCCAAAAAGACGTGGCCGGCGCGCTCGAAAGCATGGAGGCGACGCTGCTCCGAGTCCAGGACCGGCTCAATCGCGCCGAGTCGACCACGGACCAAGCGCTTTCAAGCCTTGAATCAACCTTCGCCCACCTCGATGAACGAATCGACCAGCTCGCAAAGCATGCGACGCCCGACGCGGCCGCAGAGCTCCGTCGCCAAGTGGAGGCGAGATTCGAAGGCTTGGCGGGCGAGCTTCGCGCCTCCGTCGCGGCGGCCCGGGCCGAGATGGCCAAGGAAATCGAAACGGCGTCACGCGCAGCAAACCCGGTTATCGTCGACCAGCTGGAGCGCTCGCTGGACGATGTGACCCGCCGCCTGGAGCTCGCCGAGGCGCGCCAAACACGTGCGGCAGAGACGATGGGCGACGAGCTCGAGCAGGTCGTGAACCGGTTTCAGAAGCGGATCGAGGCCGTCGAAGGCCGCAACGACTCCGCAGCCTCCGAGACGGTTCGCGACGAGATGGCGAAACTCTCGGAAACAGTCGAGGCGCGGCTCGACCGCTTCGAACAGGCTGAAGCGGACGCCTTCGAGCAGATCAGCGGCGATATGGGCCGGCTCGCCGAAACCCTCGACGCCCGGGTCGCCGAGTCCGAACAACGCAGCGCCGGCGCGATCGAGCAGGTCGGGGAGCAAGTGGCGCGGGTCGCCTCGCGGTTGCATGCGCGCCAGGACGACGCGCTGAAAGCCATGTCGGCGAAGCTCGAAGAGACCGCAGAGCGCCACGAAACGCGGCTTTCCGATGCGCTGGCCAGCGTCTCCGAACGTCTCGAACACATGCAGACCCAGTCGGCGGGGGCCTTCTCACCGGTCCAGAAAGCCATCGCGTCCCTCGCCCAACGCGTTGAAGCCATTGAGGATTTCGCGGGGCCGCCGGAAGCCGGGCTCTACCCCGCAGACGCGGTTCCGGAAATCGCCGCGCCCCTTGTCGACCCTCCGCTATTCGAGACCGGCGCCGGCTCGGCCGTCGCGGCCCCCGTGGACGAGACCGACGCCGCCGAGCTCGCGCCGCCCGCCCTCGACGCTGCGGCGGGGGCCGAAATAGGCGGCGCCGGCCCCGAAATAGAAGCGGTTTCAAATCCCGCCGATCCCACGACCGCCGAACCATTGGAACCGGCCGTCTTCGCGCCGTTCGACGCCGCCGCGGCCGACGCGCCTCAACCAGCGCCCCAGCCCGCGGGAGACGCCGAACCGCTCCTCGATTTCGAAGAAGCCGAGGCTGCGAACCAAGACGGATCGGCGCCGAGCGAGGAACCGGCTTTGAGCGATCGCGAAGCTGCGATCGCCGAGGCCCTTGCGGCGCTGACGCGCAAACCAGACCCGTTTGTCGAAGACATTCCGGAGGGCCGCATGGCTGAGCTTGAAACGGACGCCGACCCGGCCCCCGAGGAAGCGGCCGCAGACGACGACATCTTCGAGGCCGGCCTCGACGGATGGGATCCGAAATCGGCGGCGAGCCATATCGACATCGGCGCGGCCGATATCGCCGCCGAGCCGTTCGGCGATCCCCTTGGTCTCGAATGGGACGACGGGCGCCACGAGGCACGCGACAGCGATATTTTCGGAGACGAGCCGGAGCCGCCGGCCGCCTCGGAGCTCGCCGCCGCGTTCTCCGACTCGCCTTCCGACGCGGAGGCCCCCTCGCCGGACGCGCCCGCCGGCGACGTCGATGCCGCCGAGGAGCGCGCAGAAACCGACGATTACATCGCCCGCGCCCGGCGCGCCGCCCAGGCGGCCGCCGACACCGCGAAGCAAGGAAAAACGAAATCGAAATCGGCGCCCGCGACGAAGGCCGCGACGCCTGCCGCAGAAGAGGCGGCCGAGACCAAAGACGCGACGCCCGCCAAAAAGAAATCCGGCGGAAAAGCGCCTATGGTGGTCGCCGCATCGGCGATCGTGGTCGCCGCCGCCGGGGCGACGGCGTACCATCAATTGCGCAGCTATCAGCCGGTTCGCTTGGCGGCCCCCGGCGCCGCGCCGGCCGAGCCGCCGGCCGAGGCCCCTGAACCCAGCCCGCCGCCGGCCGAAGCATCGGATGTGGCGCCGGCCGAAACGCTGGACCAAGAGCTCTTCGATACGACCGAGGCGGAGGGCCCACGGCTCGCCTCGTTATCGGTCGCGCCCGCCGCACGTCGAGACGGTGATGCGGAGGCGGGCCCCGCCCTCGGTGCGACCGTCGACACGCCGCCCGTCGAGGCGCCGAGGCGCCCAGATTTGCCGGAACAGGCGGTTCCGCCCCCGCTGAGCCTTGAACAGGCGGCCGAGCGGGGCGATCCGGCCGCCCTCTACCGGGTCGGTGAAGCGCGCCTCGCCGAGGGCGACTACGCCGCCGGCGCCCGACTCGTCACTGCGGCCGCGACGTCGGGCGAGCCCGCGGCGCAATACCGGCTCGCCAAGCTTCACGAACAGGGTCTTGGGGCGCCGCGCGACCTGTCCCTCGCCCGCACTTGGAGCGAGCGCGCCGCCGAAGGCGGCAATGTGAAGGCCATGCACGATGTCGCCGTTTACTTCGCAAAAGGCGAAGGTGGAGACCAAAGCTATTCACGAGCCGTTGAATGGTTCCGCCGGGCCGCGGAGTTCAACGTGGTCGACAGCCAATTCAACCTGGCGCTGCTCTATCAAGACGGTTTGGGCGTGTCGGCCGATCCGGCCGAAGCGCTCGTCTGGTTCGAGATCGCCGCCCGCATGGGCGATAGCGCCGCGCCGGCCCGCGCGGCCGCGCTTCGGGAAACGCTCG
>CAYYNG010000278.1:0-3647 GCA_964472435.1 uncultured Hyphomonadaceae bacterium
GGGTTCTGTTGGAATATCGTGATATTGTGGATCAGAAGATCGCCGAAATCGCAGGCGTTCAGCACCTTCAGCCGCGCCTGGTAGATCTCGTAGCATTTCACCCCGCGTCCATCGGCGAATTGATGCGCCTCCTCCGCCGGCACGCGGTCCGGCGTCAGCGCGCGGTTCTTCCACCCGTCGACCAGCGCGGCGAGGAAGCGCGGGGTCCAGCGTTTGGCGTCGATCCCTTCGGCCTCGATGATCTGTTTGCAGAGCCGGATCTGGTCGTCGGTGTCGAGAATGGTGAAACTCGGCTTGAGGCCTGCGAGCTCCGCATGCTTGCGAAGAATCTGGGCCGAGATCGAGTGGAAGGTGCCGAGCCAGCGCAGTCCCTCCCCGTCCGGCCCGATTAAGTTCAGCGCCCGCTCCCGCATCTCTCGGGCGGCTTTGTTGGTGAAGGTCACCGTGAGCGTCTGGCTCGGCCAGGCCCGGCGCGTCGCAATGATGTGGGCGAGCCGCGTCGTTAGAACGCGCGTCTTCCCCGTCCCGGCCCCGGCGAGCACGAGAAGCGGGCCCTCCACCGTCTCCACCGCCTCGCGCTGCTGAGGGTTCAGCCCTTCGAGATAGGCCGCCTCGCCGGCGGGCGCGGGCGCGCGAGCGGCGGCGAGCTGCGAGATGGACGGGGGACGATTCGTCGGAGGCATAACGGGAATATAGCAGCCCTGCGCCATCGCGTTAGCCGGCGCGCTGCTGCGGCTTGCGAAAGCTTAATCTTAGAGCTGGTCCGTCGCCCCAAACCCGCCCGATTTCGCGGGCACATCGCGCCTTGCGGCAGCGCTGGGCGGGCTCTCACCATAGGGGAGATCTCGGGCATGGTCCGATTAACAGTTTTCGCTGCTTTGGCGGCGGCGAGCGCGGGGTTGGCGGCTGCGGAAGAGCCGAGCACCCGGTATTGCGAGGCGGGGTACGGCCGGTTCCAAACCGATGAGGACGAGGGCGTCGCTCTGATCGCCAGCACGTTCGATTTCGACAGCGGCAACGGCGGCGGTTTTCGCGGGGCGTGCCAGCTCGAACTCGCCTACGGCTTCTACGGCTTCGGCGAGTATCGCACGGGCGACCTCGACCTTGACGCCGCTGAGACCATCGGCCCCCTGACCTTGGACACCGAACTTGAAGACTTCGACTATGACGAATGGCGGATCGCGGCGGGCTATCAGCTCGACCTCGAAGGCGGGATCGCGGCTTATGGTCAGGTCGGGGTGATCCGGACCGAGTTCGGGAACGACGATCCGATCCTCGCAGGCTTTCTCGTCGGCGATGCCGACGACGCCTCGACCGGCGTCGATCTGGAAGCCGGCATTCGCTGGCGGCCCGTGGAGCGCCTTGAACTCGGCGGCTTCGGCCGGTGGAGCAATGTCGGCTCCCTTGATCTCGACTCCGAGGACGTTCCCGGCGCGCTCGATCTCGAGGCGAGCGACAACCGTTTCGGCGGCGGGGTGAACGCCGCGCTGCGGGTCATCGGGCCGGTTTGGCTCTCCAGCCGTTACGAATTCAGCGAGCTCGACGCCTTCTTCATCGGCGCGCGAGTCGCGTTCTAGGGCGGTGTCCGACCCAATCGCTTATTTTTGAAACGAGATCGTAACCTGGCCGATTTCGAGGCCGAAGCGGCTGACATAGGCGCGGTTGATAAGGACATTGTCGGCTTGGAGATACATCCAGTCGTCGAACCCGACCCGCCAGGTCGTGTCTTCATCGATGGCGAGGTCGACTTTGTAGCGCCAATTGAAGGCGTTGCCGGAAACCGCGCCCTCGGCGACGCCCACCACGTCGCCGGCCGCGCCGCGGTATTGGCCGTCGCCGAGAATTTCGATCTCCCAGATCCGCTGATCGACCGCTCCGTCATCATAGAAGAAGTCTTCGGTCAGGGTCAGCATGTCGTCTTCCACGACCCCCGTGATCTCGACCTTGAACTGCCGACGGATCTTGCCGAAACGATCTTCGAAGACGCCGTAGGCGGTTGTTTCACCGAGGAAATATTCCTCAAGCCGCAACTCGCGCGGGCTGTTTGCAAAATCATCGAGGTCGTTTGAAATGCAACCGGCGAGGGGTGCGGCCGCCAATAGGGCGGGCGTTGCGAGGCGGGAGAAACGCATAGGCGGAAATGCTCCGGGGGAGGGGGGGGCTGGCCCTTAGGGCTTGATGAAGCAGGTGGTGAGATCGCCGAGGCGCAGGCCCCAGCGGGTGACATGGGCGCGATTGAGGAGGACGCCGTCGCCATGCAGGTGGAACCAATCGTCGAAGCCGACCCGCCAGATCTTTTTCTCGTCCAGGCGCAGATCGAACTTGTAGGCCCAGTGGAAACTGTTGCCGACCGCCTGACCCTCGGCCTCGCCCACCACGTCCTCTGCAGAGCCGCGATAGGCGCCGCCGCCGAGAATATCGATGCGCCAGGTGCGCTCCACCCGCTCGCCGTCGTCATAGATAAAGTGTTCGTTCAATGTCAGCTGATCGGCCGCCACCACGCCCTCGATCTCCAACTGAAACTGCCGGCGGAGCTTGCCGAACCGGTCGACAAACATCCCGTAGGCCCGGGTGCGGCCTTCGAAATAGGTTTCCAGCCGTAAGATCTGCTGGGCGGGAAGGCCCTCGCCGGAGGCGACGGTCGGGCTTTCCATTAAATCAAGACTTGCAGACATGGCGGTATCCGTTTTCTGTACCGCTCCTGTTACGTCTCACGCGCCGAACTGGATGACCCTATGCGAAATCGCCGAGACGCTCAGCCCGTCGCGCGGCTCCGGGCGTCGGCGGCGCCGGACGCCTCAGCGACCGCGAATCCCTGGCGCTCGGCCACGAGATAGAGCGGCCGGCCCTTCACCTCGTCGAAGATGCGGGCGAGATATTCGCCGATCACCCCGATGCCGATGAATAGGAGCCCGTTCGAAAAGAGCAGAACGCTCATCAACGAGGCATAGCCCGGCTGTTCGACGCCGAAGGCGAGGGTTTGAACGATGATGACGGTCATATAGGCGAGCGCGGCGGCGCTGACCGCGAAGCCGAGGTAAGACCATACCCGTAGCGGCAGGGAGGAAAAAGAGACAAGCCCGTCGAGGGCGAAATTCCAGAGCCGCCAATAATTAAACTTCGTGGTTCCGGCGACGCGCGGCGGACGCTGATAGCGGACCTCGTCGGTCGTGAACCCGACCCACGCGAAAAGGCCCTTCATGAATCGCGAGCGCTCGGGCAAGAGTTTGAGCGCCTCCACCACGCGCCGATCCATCAGCCGGAAGTCGCCGGCGTTCTTCGGCGGGGCGGGTTGTGCAAGCTTAGAAGACAGCCAGTAAAACGCCGAAGCGGTGATCCGCTTCAGCGCCGTGTCGCTGGCGCGGTCGTCGCGCACCGCGAGGACCACGTCCGCGCCTGCGCGCCACTTCTCGATCATCTCGCCAATCAGTTCAGGCGGATCCTGTAGGTCGGCGTCGATAGGGATGATGACATCGCCCGTCGCATGGTCGAGGCCGGCGGTCATAGCGGCCTCTTTGCCGAATTTACGAGACAGGTCGATCAGCTTGATGCGATCGTCGAGCGCGCAATAGGCCTTAAGGCGCATCAGCGTGTCATCCTGGCTGCCATCATTGACGCAGATGATCTCATAATCGCCGGCGACCTCG
>CAYYNG010000279.1:0-3640 GCA_964472435.1 uncultured Hyphomonadaceae bacterium
GACGAGCCCTAGCGCCTTGGCCTCCGCCGCGCCGATCCGCCGACCGGTGAACAGGAGATCCTTCGCAGCCGAAAGGCCGATGGCGGCGACCAGGCGACGGGTGTCCTCAAAGGGCAGAATCAGGCCGAGTTTGGCGGGCGGCAGGCCGAACAAGGCGTCGGCGGCCGCGAAGCGCAGATCGGCCGCCAACGCGAGCGAGACGCCGGCGCCCATGCAGGGGCCCTCGATCGCTGCGAGTATGGGCTTCTTCGCCGCATTAAGGGCGGCCATGGCGGCCTCCAGCGTAGCGATGGAGGCCGCAGCGCGGGTCTCGTCTGCGTAGATCTCATCGAACTCGGAAATGTCAGCGCCGGCTGCGAAGACGCCGTTCTCGCCGCCGTGCACGAAGATCGTTTTCACCCCGGGCGCTGCGTCGGCCTCGGCGACCATGCGCGGGAGCGCCGCCCACATCTCGAGCGACAGTGCGTTGCGTTTCTCCGGTCGATCCAAAACGATATCGGCGAAGGGCGGGGCGAGGTCGAGGCGGATATGGCGGGTCAATCGGCGTCCTTCGAAAAAAGCAAGTCAAGCTGCTGGCGAACATCGCGCCTGGGCGCCGCGCCGTTCGATACCGCGCATGTTTTTTCGATCGCGCTGACGAGAAGCGTTCATAAGGCGTGGGCTCCGACGTCCAACGGGTCGCGCGCGCCTCGTCTGTTCATCCCTCTTCGAACAGCGCCGTCGACAGGTACCGTTCGGCGAAGCTTGGCAGGATGACCACGATCCGCTTTCCCGCCATCTCGTCGCGTTGCGCGACTTTGCCGGCCGCGGCGATCGCCGCGCCCGAGGAGATGCCGCCTGGCACGCCATCGAGTTTGGCAAGCCGCCGCGCAGCCGCAAAGGCCTCTTCATTTCCGATTTGGATCGCTTCGTCCACCAGCGCCGTATCCAAATTCTTGGGAATGAAGCCGGCGCCGATCCCTTGTATCTTATGGGGGCCCGGCGCGCCGCCGGAAATGACGGGGCTGTCGGCGGGCTCGACGGCGATCACTTTCAGGTCCGGGTTCCGCGCTTTCAGCGCACGGCCAACGCCGGTGATCGTGCCGCCGGTGCCGACGCCTGCCATGAAAACGTCGAGAGCGCCGCCGGTGTCGGCCCAGATCTCCTCGGCCGTCGTCGCCTCGTGGATGGCGGGGTTCGCCGGGTTCTCGAATTGTTGGGCCATCACCGCGCCGGGTGTTTCGGCTAGAACCTCTTCGGCCTTGGCGATCGCGCCTTTCATGCCTTTCGAGGCTTCGGTGAGATGCAGCTCCGCGCCAAGAAGCGACAGCATCTTTCGGCGCTCGATCGACATCGACTCCGGCATGGTGAGGATCAGTCGGTAGCCCTTGGCGGCGGCGGCGAAAGCGAGGGCGATTCCGGTATTGCCGGAGGTCGGTTCGACGATCACGCCATTCGGTTGCAGGTCGCCTGACGCCTCCAGCGCGTCGATCATCGCAACGCCGATCCGGTCTTTGACGCTTGCGATTGGATTGAAAAACTCAAGCTTTGCAAGCACTTCCGCTTTCCAACCCTCGGCGGACTGCAGGTTGGGCAGGCGCACCAACGGGGTTGCGCCGATCGTATCGATGACGCTGTCGAAAATACGGCCGCGAGGCTCTGTGGTTCGTCCCATGCCGGTGTCTCCTCTATGCGGCTCGCAGCGGAAGGTTGTTTTGGCGCGTCGCACGCCTCAAAGCGCTAAAAGCAAGGCTGGATCGATATAGAAATCGCCGCTTCTGTCGACCGAGGCGGGGTTGCGCCACTTCACGCCCCAATGAAGGTGCGGACCGGACGCGCGCCCCGTCGCGCCGACCTCGCCGAGCCGCCCGCCAGCCTCGACAGCGTCGCCTTCAGATACATCGACATGCGAAAGGTGCAGAAAGATGGAAACGAGCCCCTGGCCGTGGTCCAAGAACACCGTTCCGCCCTCATAATAGAGATCGTCCTCGGCAAGGATCACCCGACCGGCCGCCGGCGCTCTAACGGGCGAGCCCTCCGGCGCGGCGATGTCGTAGCCCAGATGCGGGCGCTCGCGGGTTTCGCACCCCTCGGCCACGTAACGCCGGGTGAAGCCGAACGGGGAGGAGATTCGCCCATCGGCCGGCGACCGAAAGCCGTCCAACGCGCCGCGGCCCGGGTGAAACCTTCCCCAGCCTTCCTGCTTGATGGTCCAAGATCGCGCGGCATGGGCTTTCTGCTCGTCGGTCCGCGCATCGATCTTGTCGCAATCGAGACCTTCAACGGTGGTGGTCCTGTCGAGGCGTGGTCGGATGTCGAGGCGGAAGGCGTGGTCCGACCCGCCTGGGGTCAGAGCCGCAATGGTCGCGACCTCGGCGGCATGGCGGCGAATTCCGAAATAGGCTGCGCCGTGCTCGTCCGCTCGGATCTCAACATCGTCCATGCGGAAAAGCGTTCCGGGAGCGCCGTTGCAAACGATGAGGCCGCCTTGGGTCAGCGCGCCGCCACAGCTCGGGCGCGTCGACGAGACCGGTTCAGCGACGGATCGAACGCTTGCAAGAGAGAGACCTGCGAGGAGGCAGAGGGCCGATAGGGCTTTCATTCCGCGTCTCCGGGCCCTTGCGGCAGCATCGCGATCGTCGCAGCAGAGGCGTCCAAATACGCCTCCTGGCGATCAACGCTCCAGTATTTGAGCTGCGCGACGGGGATCTTCTTCCCCGTCACCGCGCACTCGACATAATCGCCAGGCGTCAACACCTGGATATCGGCGTCCAGATAGCGAAGGCGCGCCGCGCCGGCGGGTTTCGGCGATTGCGTCAACATGCGGCGATAATGCTCAACCGAGCTGATCGCGCAAGCCCCTCGCGGCAAATATTCCCGCTTTGTTCTGCGGAACATTTGTGGTACGTTTTGGTCGGCGGAGATGTTCAACCGCCGATCGAAGCCTATGCTAGAGACAAGGAACCGCCATATGGTTAAGCCAGCTTTGAAGCTTGTGGATCAGGACAGCGTTATGGACAAACAGAAAGCGCTTGAAACCGCCCTTGGGAATATTGAGCGATCGTTTGGCAAAGGCTCGATCATGCGGCTCGGCGATCGCCAAGCCTTGGATATCGAGGCGATTTCGACAGGATCCTTAGGACTTGATATCGCACTCGGGATCGGCGGCTTGCCGCGAGGTCGGATCATCGAGATCTACGGGCCCGAAAGCTCCGGAAAAACAACGTTGTCGCTTCACGCTGTGGCCGAAGCGCAGAAGAATGGCGGGGTGTGTGCGTTTGTCGACGCCGAGCACGCGCTCGATCCGGTGTATGCGGCGAAATTGGGCGTGGATTTGGATGATCTTTTGATCTCTCAGCCGGATACCGGCGAGCAGGCTTTGGAGATCGCCGACACGCTTGTTCGGTCTGGCGCGGTCGACGTATTGGTTATCGATTCGGTTGCCGCATTGACGCCGAGGGCCGAGCTGGAAGGCGATATGGGCGACAGTTTGCCCGGGCTGCAGGCGCGACTCATGAGCCAAGCGTTGCGTAAATTGACGGGGTCGATCTCCAAGACCAACTGCATGGTGATCTTCATCAATCAGATTCGGATGAAAATCGGGGTGATGTTCGGCAGCCCGGAAACCACGACGGGTGGCAACGCGCTCAAATTCTACTCG
>CAYYNG010000280.1:0-3604 GCA_964472435.1 uncultured Hyphomonadaceae bacterium
CCCGCATCCCCACCGAGGGCGCGAAGACGCGCGACATCACCGGTGGTCTGCCGCGGGTGGCGGAGCTCTTCGAGGCGCGCCGGCCCAAGGACCACGCGATCATCGCCGAAATCGACGGCAAGGTGGAGTTTGGGCGCGACTTCAAAAATAAGCGCCGAATTAAGATCGTCCCCGAGGGAGAGGACGCCGAGCCCGTCGAATACCTTGTGCCGAAGGGCAAGCACCTCGCCGTACAAGAGGGCGACATCATCCACAAGGGTGAGTACCTGCTGGATGGCAACCCCGCGCCGCAGGATATCCTGTCGGTGCTCGGGATCGAGGCGCTCGCTAATTATCTCGTCGAGGAGGTGCAGAAGGTGTATCGTCTGCAGGGCGTTCCGATCAACGACAAGCACATCGAAGTCGTCGTGCGGCAGATGCTCCAAAAGATCGAGATCGAATCCTCTGGCGACACGATGTTGCTCGAGGGCGAACATGTCGATCTCCAAGAGTTCGAGGAGGCGAACGCCGCCGCGATAAAGGCGAAGAAGGAGCCCGCGAAGGGATCGCCTGTCCTGCTGGGCATCACGAAGGCCAGTTTGCAGACCCGCTCGTTTATCTCAGCTGCGTCGTTCCAAGAGACCACGCGCGTTCTCACAGAGGCCTCCTTGCAGGGCAAAGTCGACATGCTTGAGGGGCTGAAGGAGAACGTCATCGTCGGGCGTTTGATCCCCGCCGGCACCGGCGGTTCGCTGCGCCGTTACCGGCGCATCGCCAACGATCGCGACGATAAGCTGCGGGCGAAGCGGGAGGAGGCGATGGCGGCCGCCGAAGCCGCAGCGCTGCCCGCGCCCGACGCGGCGGAGGAAGCCTGTCGCGGCGACCGCCGGCTCCGTCTGCCTGCAAGGCTTGACGCGGCCGGCCGGTCGCCGTAACACGCCCGTCACGCTGGGCGACGGCCTGTTGCGCGCTCGCACTATGCGAAGCGAACGACGCGCCAACCTCGCTCTGGGCGGCTAGGTTAAATGGAGAGGAGGGGGCCGCGCCGCTCTCTCCTAATTGTTTTGGAAGAGCCTTCTTCGGCTCGGAGAATGAGAGCACCGTCGATGCCGACGATCAACCAGTTGATACGCAAGCCGCGGCAGCCAAAGCCCGTGCGCAACAAGGTGCCTGCGCTGAAAGCCTGCCCCCAGCGTCGGGGCGTGTGTACGCGGGTCTACACCACTACTCCGAAAAAGCCGAACTCGGCGCTTCGCAAGGTCGCGAAGGTGCGTTTGACGTCGGGCTACGAAGTGGTCAGCTATATCCCAGGCGAAGGCCACAACCTTCAGGAACACTCGGGCGTCCTGATACGGGGCGGACGGGTGAAAGACCTTCCGGGTGTTCGGTACCACATTCTCCGCGGCGTTTTGGACACCCAAGGCGTCAAAGACCGCAAACAGCGCCGTTCGCACTATGGCGCGAAACGTCCCAAGTAGGATCCGATAAGTTATGTCCCGCCGTCACCGTGCTGAAAAACGAGAAGTTCTTCCCGATCCCAAGTTCAAAGACGTGGTTCTGACCAAGTTTATGAATCAGATCATGATTGATGGGAAGAAATCAACCGCGGAGCGGATTGTTTACGGCGCGTTGGACATTGTCGAGGGGCGCGCTAAAAAAGATCCGCTTGATGTTTTCCGCGATGCGCTCGAGGCGATTTCTCCGGCGGTCGAGGTGCGCTCGCGCCGGGTCGGCGGCGCCACCTATCAGGTTCCGGTCGAGGTGCGTCCCGAGCGCCGGCAGGCTCTGGCGATCCGTTGGCTCGCTGCGGCGGCCAAGGGCCGCAATGAAAACACGATGCGCGAACGGCTCGCCGGCGAGCTGATGGACGCCTCGCAGGGGCGCGGCGCGGCCGTCAAGAAGCGGGAAGACACTCACAAGATGGCCGAGGCCAATCGCGCATTCTCGCACTATCGCTGGTAAACCACCCCCCGAACCCCTGCATTGAAGGCGAACTCCCATGGCCCGCGAATACCCGCTGGAGCGTTATCGTAATTTCGGCATCATGGCGCATATCGACGCCGGGAAGACCACCACGACCGAGCGCATTCTCTACTACACCGGAAAATCGCATAAGATCGGCGAGGTCCATGACGGCGCCGCGACGATGGACTGGATGGAGCAAGAGCAAGAGCGCGGCATCACCATCACCTCGGCCGCCACGACGACGTTCTGGGAGCGCACCGAAGACGGCCAATCGGCGCAGACCGAAAAGCACCGTTTCAACATCATCGATACGCCCGGACACGTGGATTTCACGATCGAAGTCGAGCGCTCCCTCGCCGTCCTCGACGGCGCGGTCTGCGTGTTGGATGCGAATGCGGGCGTCGAACCGCAAACCGAAACGGTGTGGCGGCAAGCCGACCGCTACAAGGTGCCACGCATCGTTTTCGTCAATAAGATGGACAAGATTGGAGCCGATTTTTTCAATTGCGTCCAGATGATCAAGGATCGCACGGGCGCGACGCCGATGCCGATCCAGCTGCCGATCGGCGCCGAAAATGAGCTCGAGGGGATGATCGACCTCGTCACCATGAAAGAGTGGGTTTGGGCTGGTGAAGATCTTGGGGCGAGCTGGGAGCAGCGCGAGATCCGAGCCGAGCTCGCTGACAAGGCGGCCGAGATGCGGGGCGAAATGGTCGAGCTCGCCGTCGAACAGGACGAGGCGGCGATGGAGGCTTATCTCGAAGGCGAGGAGCCCGACGAGGCGACGCTTCGCAGGCTGATCCGGAAGGGCACGCTTTCGATGTCCTTCGTGCCGGTGCTCGCAGGCTCGGCGTTTAAGAACAAAGGCGTCCAGCCGATGCTGAACGCGGTGATCGACTACCTTCCAAGTCCGCTCGATGTGCCGGCCTACATGGGCTTCGAACCGGGCGATGAAACGGAAACGCGGAACATCGAGCGGTCGGCGGACGACGGCCAGCCCTTTTCCGGTCTCGCCTTCAAGATCATGAACGACCCGTTCGTGGGCTCGCTGACCTTTGTGCGGATCTATTCCGGCGTCGTCAGTAAAGGCGGTTCCCTTCTCAACACCACAAAGGGCAAACATGAGCGGTTCGGGCGCATGATGATGATGCACTCGAACAATCGCGAGGAAATCGAACAGGCGTTCGCCGGTGACATTATCGCACTTGCGGGGCTGAAAGAGACGACGACGGGCGACACGCTTTGCGACAAGGGCAAGCCTGTCGTGCTCGAGACGATGAATTTCCCCGATCCGGTGATCGAGATTGCGGTGGAGCCGAAGTCAAAGGCAGACCAGGAAAAAATGTCCCAAGGGCTGGCGCGGCTCGCCGCGGAGGACCCGTCGTTCCGCGTCGAAAGCGACCACGAAAGCGGGCAGACCATTATGAAGGGCATGGGCGAGCTCCACCTCGACATCCTGGTCGACCGCCTCAAGCGTGAGTTCAAGGTGGAAGCCAATATCGGCGCGCCCCAGGTGGCCTATCGCGAGAGCCTCGGCCGGGCGGCGGAGATCGACTATACCCACAAGAAGCAGTCCGGCGGGCACGGCCAGTTTGCGCGGATCAAAGTGCAATTCGCGCCGCTTGAGCCGGGGTCCGGCTTCCAGTTCGAAAGCCAAATC
>CAYYNG010000281.1:0-3596 GCA_964472435.1 uncultured Hyphomonadaceae bacterium
GGCCGCCGGACGATTTGCCCTCGCCGCCGCCATGGGGGTGGTCGAACGGGTTCATAACAACACCGCGCACCGACGGCCGTTTTCCGAGATGCCGCTTGCGTCCCGCTTTCGAGAGCACCTGGTTCATATTGTCAGGGTTCGAGACGGCCCCGACCGTCGCCCAGCAACGGTCCAAAACCATCCGAAGCTCGCCGGACCCGAGCTTGATCTGGGCGTATCCGCCATCCCGGCCGACCAACTGAGCATAGCCGCCGGCCGCGCGCGCCATTTGGCCGCCCTTTTGAGGCTTCAGCTCGATATTGTGAATGATCGTTCCGACCGGAATGTTCTTCAGAGGAAGCGTGTTGCCCGGCTTGATATCGGCGGCCGCCGAGGAGATCACCGTATCGCCCACGCCGAGCCGTTGCGGCGCCAGGATGTAAGCGAGCTCGCCGTCTTCATACTTGATAAGCGCGATAAACGCCGTCCGGTTCGGATCATATTCCAACCGCTCGACTGTGGCCGGCACATCGAACTTGGTCCGCTTGAAGTCGACCTTCCGATAAAGCCGTTTCGCACCGCCGCCGATCCGCCGGGCCGTGATGCGGCCGTTATTATTCCGACCGCCATTCTTCGTAAGCCCCTCGGTGAGCGACTTGACCGGCCGCCCCTTATGCAGCCCGGAGCGATCGACCAGAACAAGCTGGCGGCGGCCCGGCGAAGTGGGGTTGAAAGTTTTAAGCGCCATCGTCTCGCCCGCTTCCTAGAGCCCGGTCGTGATGTCGATAGACTGGCCGTCCTCGAGCGTCACAACCGCTTTCTTCACATCGGACCGTCGGCCGACCTGGCCGCGGAACCGTTTCTCTTTGCCCTTCAAGATCGATGTGTTGACCTTGACGACTTTGACTTTGAAAAGGCTTTCAATCGCCTCCTTGATCGCCGCCTTGTCGGCGTCCATCGCCACGCGGAAAACGACCTTGTTCTCCTCGGACAAGAAGGTCGATTTTTCAGTGATCACCGGCGATAAGATGGTGTCGTAGTGGCGAAGCTGAACCTCGGCCATGGCCTACTTTCCCCCTTTGCTACGCTTGGCGATCAGGCGGGCGGCATAGTCGCGATCGACCTTCGCTCGAGGCGGCTCGCCCGCAATCATCTCATTGCATTGCTCAAGCCAAGCGCCCGCGGCGGCCCGCTCGGCGAGCCCCAGCTTCTGCAGCACCGCCTCGCGCTCTTCCTCGGCGAGGGCGACGTAGGCGGTCAATGCGCCGATCCCGGCCTTGCGCAACTCGCGCGCAGCCTTCGGACCGACGCCGTCGACGAGCTGAATGTCATCGACGAACGTATCTTTAGAAAACACCGACAGCTGGGTCGCACGCCCCTCGAACCGAGCGGCGACGCCCTCGACCGCATCCTTCGTCAGAACCAAGGTCTTGCAGCGTAGGATGTCGTAGACGTTGAGGCCGGCGACCGGTAGAACATCGACATCGGGAATATTGCGCGCCGCCTTGGCGAAGTTCTCGTCCACCGTGACACCGCCGATGATCAGCGCGTTCGTGATCCCAAGCTTGGCGAATTTCGCAGCGAGATCCTTCGTCTTCGCACCCTCGACCTCGGCCGCGTCGATCACGACCAGAGAATCCGTCTTCACTTTGGACGAGAGCGCGTGCGCTAGGGCCAGGCGGCGTATTTTCTTAGGCAGATCATGGGCGTGGCTGCGAACCCGCGGGCCGTGCGCCACCGCGCCGCCAACGAAAATCGGCGCGTTGCGCGACCCATGCCGCGCCCCGCCAGAGCCTTTCTGGCGAATATACTTCTTCGTCGTCCGCGAAACCTCGCCGCGCGACTGGGTCTTATGGGTGCCCGCCTGCCGCTTGGCCATCTGCCAGCGCACGACGCGGTGGAGAATGTCGGAGCGGATCTCTTCAACGCCGAAGATCGCCGGATCGAGCGTCGCCTTGCCCGCCGCTTCCCCGTCAAGAGTTGTGACTGAGACGTCCATTAGTCCGCCGCCTCCTCAATTGCGGCCGCCGCCTCTCCGCCGGCCACGCCCGGCGCACGGAAAGAACCAGCCTCAGGCGCCTCTTTCGGCGCCGCTTTCTTCACCGCATCGCGAACCTCGACCCACGACCCTTCATGGCCGGGGATGGCGCCATTGACCAAAATAAGACCGCGGTCGACGTCCGTCCGCACGATCTCAAGGTTTTGGGTGGTGATGCGCTGGGAGCCGTAATGGCCCGCCATCTTCTTCCCCTTGAAAACGCGCCCAGGGTCTTGGCATTGCCCCGTCGAGCCATGGCTGCGGTGGGAAATCGAAACACCGTGGGAGGCCCGAAGCCCGCCGAAATTCCACCTCTTCATCGCGCCGGAGAAACCGCGCCCGATCGAGAGGCCGGAGACGTCGACCTTCTGCCCGGCCACGAAATGATCCGCCAAGACTTCGGCGCCGATCTCAGGCATTTTGTCCCTGGCGACACGGAACTCGGCCAACTTCGCCTTCGGCGCCACATTCGCCTTCGCGTATTGGCCGCGCTGGGGCTTGGAGACGTTCTTCGCACGGCGGGCGCCCGCGCCGAGGACGACGGCGTTGTACCCGTCGTTCCGGGTCGTCTTGGCGCCCTTCTTGGTCTCGACTTCGCGATCCTCCGCGGTCCGGTGGCCCACCACCGCACAGCCTTCGAGCGAAAGCACCGTGACCGGCACGTGCTCGCCCTCTTCGGAGAAGACCCGGGTCATGCCGACTTTGCGCGCCAGAACGCCCGATCGGCCAGCAACATCCACCATTATCGGGCTCCCTCGAGCTTGATCTCGACTGAGACGCCGGCGGACAAATCAAGCTTCATGAGCGCATCGACGGTTTGCGGCGTCGGATCCACGATATCCAGCATCCGCTTATGGGTTCGGATCTCGAACTGCTCGCGGGATTTCTTATTCACGTGCGGCGAGCGGTTGACGGTGAAGCGCTCGATCCGGGTCGGCAACGGGACGGGGCCGCGCACTTCCGCGCCGGTCCGCTTGGCCGTCGAGACGATCTCCTTCGCCGACATGTCGAGCGCCCGGTGATCGAAGGCCTTCAGCCGAATGCGAATGTTTTGTCTATCCATCGGCGTCGTCCGCAAAAAGCCGCGATGCGACGCCTTTTCGGTCTTGGCGCGCCCGCGGGCTGATTTCAATTGTCTCGTTTCGGTGGACTGCGTTTGCCATTCTTGGCACGGCCAGCCCGGCGAAGCTGGCGTTCTAATCGTCGGCCCATCCGGCGTCAACCGCCTTGGTGACAGTTCTGCGTCACCGGCCGCTGGATATGTTACACTCCTGTCAATCAACCCGATGTCGAGAACTCCATGGCCCGCATCCCCTACCCCGAACCCGCCTTGCTAAGCGAAGAAACGCGAGGCCTTCTTGCGCAACTCGCCCCGCTGAACATTTTCCAGATGCTGGCGCATGCCCAGCATCTCGTGCGCCCCTTTGTCGGGCTTGGCGGCGCATTCCTGATGGAGGGAACCCTCGATCCCGTGGTGCGCGAGATCGCGATCCTACGGGTCGGTTATCTTTCGAACGCCCGCTAAGAGACCTATCAGCACGAAATCATCGGCAGACGCGTCGGGATGGACGACGCGCTG
>CAYYNG010000282.1:0-3593 GCA_964472435.1 uncultured Hyphomonadaceae bacterium
CGGCCGCTTTGATGTCGGCTATTAGTGTATCTCGGGCCGGGTCGATGATGTCATCAACGTCTCGGGCCATCGCATGGGTACTGCTGATGTCGAGAGCGCGCTTGTCGCCCACGACAGCGTCTCGGAGGCGGCCGTTGTCGGCTATCCCCACGACATCAAGGGACAAGGTATCTATGCCTATGTGACGCTGATCGCGGGCGTCGAGGCGACCGAAGCTTTGCGCAAGGACCTCGTTAAATGGGTTCGCACGGAAATCGGGCCGATTGCGAGCCCCGATTTCATCCAATTCGCGCCGGGCCTTCCGAAAACCCGCTCGGGGAAGATCATGCGGCGGATCCTGCGCAAAATCGCCGAGAACGAGTTCGGAAATCTCGGCGACACGTCTACTTTGGCGGAGCCGGAAGTCGTCGATGAGTTGATTGGCGGACGAATGAGCAAGTGAGGTAGATCCTGAGATCCGAGGTACGACCCGGGCGTCGTCAATAAGCATTCGGTGCCGCATTTGACCACGTTTTGTTGCACCGATCGCGACGCTATTGCTTGTTGCGATTTGTATTTGTTGAAGAAACCGAGGGAGGAGCGCGCGCCCTCTACCTGGATCCGCCCGCTCCGAACGCTTTCAATTAACAATGTCCCGAGAAGGGCGTTGCCGCGCCTGATCGGTCCTCGCGCGCGGTTATCGAATCTGTTGCTCCTCCAACTGCGCCGTACGTGCACCAAGCGACGGCGCGGAGGGGACGGGCGGCAGCTCAAGGGACGGCCTTGGCCGGCGGCAAGGCGCGCGTCCATGGCCTCGCGCGACCCGAAGCGCAACAGCCGGAGCGACGGATGGAAGAGGGGCGCTCCCCGTCGCGCCGCCTGATCAGTATCAAGCCTTGGCCGCGTGTTCCAGTGCTATGGTGACGCCCATGTCAAGCACGTCCACCCGCCCGCCCAGCGAAACCCAGCGAGACCTCGTCGCCGCTTTCGAAAGCGGTAAGGTGGAGGGCGTTTCGCTCGCGACGCCGCGGATCGACACCCATATCAGCCACGTGTTCCTGACCGAAGCGCGCGCCTACAAGCTAAAACGGTCGGTGAAGCTGCCCTTCGTAGATTTTTCAACGACCGAGCGTCGGCGGGCGGCGTGCGAGGCGGAATTAAAGGTGAATCGATGGTTCGCCGGCGAGTTGTATCTCGGCGTTCAGCCTTTGGTCCGGCTATCGGGCGGGCGATATCGCATCGGCGGCGACGCTCCAGACGCTGTGGACTGGGTGGTCGAAATGCGCCGCTTTGAGCAAGCGGGACAGTTCGACGAACTTGCCCGCGCCGGGGGCCTTACGCCCGCGCTGGTCGACGAGGCCGCCGAGATCATCGCCGCAGCGCACCGGGACTGTCCGCCCGTCGCGACCGCCGGCCACGCGGCCGACTACCGCGCCATCCTGAACGAATTACGCAAAACCGAGGCCCAAGGCGCACGCCAGCTGGGCCTTGCGCCGGGCGAGTCTAACCTGTTCGAGCGCCTAAATCAGGCGCTCGCCCGCCTCGATCCTAGGATCGAAGCGCGCCGCCGCGCGGGCAAGGTCCGCCGCACCCATGGCGACTTGCATCTTCGGAATATCTGCCTGTTCGAGGGCCGGCCGACACCCTTCGACGCGCTCGAGTTCGACGACCGGTTGGCGACCACCGACGTGCTCTACGACCTCGCCTTTCTTCTCATGGACCTCGTCCGCCTCGGCCAGGCGGATGCGGCGAATCGCTTGATGAACCGGTACTGGGATGCGGCCGGCGAGGCGGAGGACGCGCTGGCCCTTCTTCCTTTCTTTATGGCTCTGCGTGCGATCGTGCGCTTGGCCGTCGACGTAGAAGCCGGGGCGCTAGAGGAGGCGGATGTCTATCGCCGGCTCGCCAATCGACTGATCGCTCGCTCGGCGCCCGTCGCCCTGGCAATCGGCGGGCTGTCCGGCTGCGGTAAGTCGACGATCGCCCGGCGTGTGGCGCCGCATCTTCCCGGCGCCGGCGGCGGTCGACTGCTGCGGAGCGACGTCCTGCGCAAAGAGGCCGCCGGCGCCAAGGCGGACTACGCGCCGGGGGCGCGCGCCACAGTTTACACGGACCTGTTCGCGCGTGGCGAAGCGGCTCTTTCGGCCGGCGCGAGCGTGATCTTGGATGCGACGTTCCAGGATGAAGCGGCCCGTGAGGCGGCCCTTCGCGCCGCACGCGGCGCGTTCGTCGCGATTTGGCTCGACGCGCCGCTGACCGTTCGCCTTCAGCGCGTTCGCGGCCGTACCGGCGACCCCTCCGATGCGGACGTGGACGTGGCGAGGGCCCAGCCCGAGCCGTCTGAGCTTAGCCCGCGCTGGCGGCGCGTGGACGCAACGGGCGACCCGGAAACGGTAACGCAACGCGTGTTCGCGGCGTTGGGGCTCTAGGACACCGCCTCATAACTGCGCAGCCAAATTCTGATTGCTGCGAGTTTGACGAGGGCGAGGTCGTTCTCGGGGTGTTTTTCATAGCAGGTCGCGATGGCGCGGAAGTGTTTGATCTTGCGAAAGAAACACTCGACCTTGTGGCGATACCGGTAGAGGAAGCTGGAGAAGGACGGGATGTTCTTCCGGTGCTTCATGGGCTTGATGCAGGCCCAGGCGCCGCGGGCCTAGAGTTCGGCGCGCATGGCGTCTCAGTCATAGGCCCGGTCGGCGAGTAGGATCTGACCCTTGCCAACTTCGTCCAGCATGTCCGCTGCGCGGCGCCCGTCATGGGCTTGTCCGGGCGCGAGTTTCAACACGACCGGCAAGCCATTGGCATCGACGAGCGCATGGATCTTCGTGGTCAGGCCGCCTCTTGAACGCCCCACGCATCGGGCGTCAACGGAACATCGCACGGTGGCTTGGGCGCCCCTTTTTTAGCGCTCGCCCCGTGCTGGTGGACGCGGATCGAGGAGCTGTCGATCATTTGCAGGTCGCCGCCATAGGCCGCTGTTATCGCTTCGAAATCCGGTCCCAGATCCCAGCTGCCGCCACCGCACGACGCGGTTGTAGCAGGTCGTCGGCGGGCCATCACGCTCAGGGATTTCCACCCAGGGCGCGCCTGCACGAAGCGCCAGAAGATACCGTTCAGCACCTTCCGGTCATCGACGCGCGGCACGCCTCGTGGCGTGTTCGGCAACAGCGGCTCAACGATCGACCACTCGAAATTGGTCAGTTCATAACGAAGACGGGTCATGGCACATCTTCCGCAACCCAAGAGGAAGCAGAATTCGCCCAATTCCGGAATCCTGTTTATGAGTTTGCGTCCTAGACGTGCCCCGCCCTGGTCGCCATATCTCTCCCGATGGCGGACAAGCGATCCCGGGGCGTTTCGGAAGCGCCGCAGCGGCCTTTTATCATGGACGGCCTCGCGCCCGATGCGCTGACCGGCTTGCCGGTGAAGGGCTGGAGACCGCACCGGCCGGAGCGGGACTGGGAGAAATCCGAGGGCGGCCAGCGCTTCAAGGTTCATTCGGACTATCAACCTGCCGGCGACCAGCCCCAAGCCATCGCGGAGCTGGTAGAGGGAATCCAGCACGACGCGCGCGACCAGCGTCCCGCGAGGGAGGGGAAGAGGAGGTTCGCCGG
>CAYYNG010000283.1:0-3566 GCA_964472435.1 uncultured Hyphomonadaceae bacterium
CGTCGACTTGCACGCGGCCGAACAGATGGTTGCGGCGGAATAGCGCGCTTGTCTCGGTTTTTTTCATTTAAAAACAGACCCCTACCTTGCTGCAAGCTCGCTTGACTTGGATTGGAGCCTTCTCTAGCTTCCCCAGCGATCTGGGCTGGTTAGCCTCAGTTTTACCGCGGGAGCGGCGCTTTTCATGCCGGAGACGGACGGCGACGGGGATCTTGGCGAACGCATCGCCAAGGCGAAAGCCGCTCAGTCCTCGGAGAAAGCGCGCGGCGGCCGCTCGCGGGGCGGGGTGGATCGGTCCGGCGGCCTTGGATTGCGCTACAGCGCGGAGTTCGCCTCGGCGATCATCGTGGGCGTTGGTCTGGGGTTGTTTATTGATGCGATCACGGGCGCGCCGCCTTGGGGCCTGCTGGTGATGCTGTCGCTGGGGTTTGCGGCGGGAATCAGAAACATTGTCCGGGCGGCGAAGGAAATCGCCGCAGCGGCGATGGAAGACACGGACGAGGCGCAAGAGTGATGCCGACAATTTTCCAGATGGCGGATCCCATCCACCAGTTCGAGATCACACGCTATTTCTCTTTGCCGGTGGGGCGGTTCGATATCGGCCCGACCAATTCGGCCGGGTATATGGCCCTCGCCGTGATCCTGATCATCGCGCTGTTCGGCGTTGCGGCCTCTCGCGGCGCTCTTGTGCCCTCGCGGCTGCAGTCGGTGGGCGAGCTCGGATACGAGTTCGTTGCGAATATGATCCGCGGCGTCGCAGGCGAAGACGGCCTCAGATTCTTCCCATTCGTCTTCACGCTTTTCATGTTCGTGCTCGCCGCGAACATGATCGGCATGGTCCCCTATGCGTTCACAACGACAAGCCATATTGCGGTAACGGGCGCGCTCGCACTGCTCGTGATCGCCATCGTCATCGGCTACGGGCTTTGGAAGCATGGGATGGGCTTTTTCGGCCTCTTCGCTCCCTCGCTCGGCGATATGCCGCTGGTCGGCAAGATCTTGATCTCCATGGTGCTTATTCCGATCGAGGTGATCTCCTTCATCGCGCGGCCCCTCACTTTGGCGCTCCGCCTGTTCGCCAACATGCTGGCCGGCCACATCATGCTGAAATTGTTCGCGGGGTTCACTGTCACCCTGGCGGGTCTTGGCGGGGCTTACTTCGCGCTCGCGCCGCTGCCTTTCGCGCTTGCCGTGGCGCTGAACGCGCTCGAATTCCTCGTCGCGTTTTTGCAGGCCTACGTCTTCGCGATCCTGACCTGCGTCTACCTCAACGACGCGCTACACCCCGGACACCATTAGGATTTCAAAAAGCGCATCTGCCCTGTTGACGCCGGACGGCGTTCACGCTTCACGGGCGCGAGTTTAAATCATCACAGCGATTCCAGGTTCAAGGAGCACCCCATGGAAGGCGATATCACCCTCGGTCTCAAATATATCGGCGCAGGCCTGTCCACCCTCGGCATGATCGGCGCGGCGCTTGGCGTCGGCAATATTTTCGCCAGCTTCCTCGACGCTGCGATGCGCAACCCGTCTGCCGCGCCGCAACAGACCGGCAACCTGTTCATCGGCATGGCGCTTTCGGAAGCGCTCGGCATTCTGTCGTTCCTCGTCGCCATCCTGGTCCTCTTCGTCGTTTAGGCCGCCCCGCTTCGGGCGGCCGCCCTCCGAGAGGATCCGGCCCCATGTCCCTACTCGCCCTCGCCGCCGAAGGCGCGCCTGGCGCGGAGCCGACGTTCCCGCCATTCAACAGCGAGTATTTCGCGACCCAGATCTTCTGGCTGGCGGTCTTTTTCGCCGTTCTCTACCTCGTCCTCTCGCGGACGATCTTGCCGCGTCTATCGGCGAACATCGAGCGGCGGAGCGACACCATCGCCAATGATCTCGACGAGGCGGCCCGGCTCAACGAACAGGCCGAGGAGGCGCAGCGCGCGCTGGAGGTGAAGCTCGCCCAGGCCCATGCGAGGGCCCGCGCGACCGCGGACGCCGCCCGGGCCGAGATGGACGAAGAAATCGCGCAAGAAACCCAGCGGGTGGATGCTCAGGTCGCGGAGAAATTGGACGAGGCCGAGGCGAAGATCGCAAAGCTGCGAGACGAAGCGATGTCGAACGTATCCGCGATCGCCATCGGCGCGGCCGATGCGATCGTGGCCCGGCTTGGCGGGGGAGCGGACGCTTCGAAGGTCGAAGCGGCGGTTACCGCCGCCCTTGCGCGCCAGACGGGGAGCGCGGCATGACGGCGCGTTTAGCATGTCTCCTTAGCGCGGCGGCGGCCTCGCCCCTCGCGGCGCAGGCGGCCGAGGGATCGGAGTATCCCGCATGGTACGCCGATCCTGTTACCCACACAGCCTTCGCGGCCATGGCGCTCTTTCTTATCATCGTCTGGCGCATGGGCGGCTTCAAAGCCGTGTTCTCAAGCCTCGACGTCCGTGCAGAGACCATTCAAGCTCAGCTTGAAGAGGCGAAATCCCTCCGCGAACAGGCGAAGACGGTTCTGGCCGACGCCGAACGCAAGCAACGCGCCGCCGAGGAACAGGCGGCGAAGATCATCGCGCAATCGAAGAGCGACGCCGAAGCGATGATGGCCGCGGCGCGCGCAGAGCTGGCCGATCGTCTGGCCCGCCGCGAAGCGCTGGCCGACGCGCGGATCGCCCGGGCTCAGACCGCGGCCGCGGACGCCGTAAGCGAAGCGGCCGCGGACGCCGCGACAGAGGCGGCGCGTCGGCTCTTGGCGGAGGATCGGCGTACGGATTTCTTCGAGACCGCGGCGAGCGAAATTGAGAAGTCCCTGAGCTAGCGATCGAGATCGCAGCGTTTCTCCCGCCGAAAAACAAGCTTCATCAACCAGTTCGGCGCATGCTGCTCGAGCTTTGGGTTGCGGGCGAGCATCCCTTCGAGCCACCGCAGACCCCAAACGGAATTCCGCCCCAACAGCGCGACGCCGATGATGGCGAGCGGCAGTCCGACGGGAATGACCGGCGTCAAGAACGCTATGGGCACCGCGATGAGGATGAGAAAAAGGCCGAGAAGCGCGAGGATCGGACGCAGTAAAGTGCGCACCCCGTTGGCGGCCGACGACATCGGTGGGACACGCGTAGGCATTCGGCCGCGGGGATCGGGTTTTCGGTCGCGGTCGAATTCAGCCATCATCCATATATGGAATACCCCGCAGGACACGCCAGCATAATCAAACCTCTGTGTGCAAAAGCTTACGCTTTTTCAAAGGGCGTAAACTTCGCCGGTTATTCCGCTGCCTGGGCGACCGGCTCCGGCGGGGTCCATTTCAAGACCGGCTTCCGGGCCGCCCGAATTTCGTCGAGGCGCCGCATCGGCGCGCGCAGAGGCGCGTCCTTGAGGCTTTGGTCGCCCTCGGCGGCGCGGCGAGCGATCGCCGCCAGCGCATCGCAGAAGCGATCGAGCTCCGCTTTCGACTCCGTCTCGGTCGGTTCGATCAGCATCGCGCCATGGACCACCAGCGGGAAATACATCGTCATTGGGTGGTAGCCCTCGTCGATCATCGCCTTCGCGAAGTCGAGCGTCGACACGCCGGAATCCTTCTAAAAGCCGTC
>CAYYNG010000284.1:0-3565 GCA_964472435.1 uncultured Hyphomonadaceae bacterium
CGCTGATGGTAAAATATGTCGAGGCGGGTTGGCTCGGCCGCAAGGCCGGCCGCGGCTTCTACGACTATCGCGGCGAAGGCCCGGTGCCGACGCGGTAGGTCCCGGGCCTTATCCCGCGAGCGCCATTTTCCGGTTCACCAGCTGGTCGAAATCGTGGACCAGGGTCTCGGTGATGCGGCCCGGCTTGTAAGTGCGCGCGCCGATTTCGGCGACGGGCGTGATCTCGGCGGCGGTGCCCGTGATGAAGCATTCGGAGAAGTCCGCGAGCTCGTTGGGGAAGATCGCACGCTCGATCACCTCGATCCCGCGGGCTTTGGCGAGCGCCATGGCCGTGCGCCGGGTGATCCCGTCCAGAAAGCAGTCGGGCGTCGGGGTGTGCAGCGCGCCGTCCTGCACGAAGAAGATGTTCGCGCCCGTCGCCTCGGCGACCTGGCCGCGCCAGTCGAGCATCAAGGCGTCGGCGTAGCCGTCTTTCTCGGCGGCGTGTTTCGAGAGGGTGCAGATCATATAGAGGCCGGCGGCCTTGGACTTGCAGGGCGCGGTCTCCGGCGAGGGCCGCTTCCAGGCCGCATGGGTCATGCGAATGCCCTTCATCTTATCGGCGAAATAATCGCCCCAGCTCCAAACGGCGATGGCGAGGTGGATCGTATTCTGCTGCGCCGAGACGCCCATCATCTCGGATCCACGCCAGGCGATGGGCCGCACATAGGCGTTTTCGAGACCCGATTTCGCGAGCGCTTCGCGTTTCGCGTCCTCGATCTGGTCCGCCGTGAACGGAATGTCGAAGCCCAGGATCTCGGCCGATTTATGGAGCCGCTCGGTGTGCTCTCGGGATTTGAAGATCTCGCCTGCATAGGCCCGCTCGCCCTCGAACACGGCCGAGGCGTAGTGCAGCGCGTGGGTCAGAACGTGGACCTTGGTCTCGCGCCAGGGCTGGAACGCTCCATCCATCCAGATGAAGCCGTCGCGGTCGTCATAGGGCACGAGGGACATAGGTGCGGACACTCCGGGCTCGGCGCTTGCGCTCGGTTATAGGATCGGCTCATTCTCAGACCGTGAGCATCGAAGTCAACCGAACCGACGCGGGGACCCGGCCGCTCGACGCGCGCCTGTTCCTCCGCGACGAGGAGCTGGACCACGGCGCAGCTCTGATCGTCGCCGGAGAGCGGGCCCTCGCGGCCGCCGTGCGCGGGGCGTTGAAAGACGCAGGCCTGAACCTCGCCGAACTGCACGCCCTGATAACGATCCGGACCCAGCCGGGCCTCACCGTATCGGACCTTAGAAGCCGCCTCGCCGCCACGACGCCCACGATGGCGCGGGTTCTGGGCGCGCTCGATCGCCGCGGGTGGATCGAACGCGCAAGGGCGCAGGCGGACGGCCGCCGCCGCCGTCTGAAGCTCACCCAGGCCGGTGAAGACGCCGCCGAACCCCTGGCCGCGGCGATGCGGGACGCGTTGCGCGACGCCTACCGGGCGGCGGGCGCCGAACACGTCGCCGGCGCCCGGGCCGTGCTCACCGCCCTCGCCGGCCCCCGCGACGATGTCTGACCCCGACGCCCACATCCTGGTTGTCGACGACGACGATCGCATCCGGGTTCTCTTGCGGCGCTATCTCGCGGAAACGGGATATCGGGTGACCGCAGCCGCCCATGCCGCCGCCGCCGACCGATTGATCGGTTCGGTCGATTTCGATCTGGTGATTCTCGATATTATGATGCCGGGCCAAAGCGGCCTCGCTTTCCTGAGCCAGATCCGCGAGGCCGGCGACACGACGCCGGTCGTGCTCTTAACCGCCCGCGACGGGGTCGAGGACCGGCTGGAGGGTCTCAAACGCGGCGCGGACGACTATTTGCCCAAACCGTTCGAGCCCGAGGAATTGGCCCTCAGGATCGCCGCGATCCTAAGGCGCGCGCGCGAGACGGACAGAGGCGGCGGCGTGGTCGCCCTCGGCGAGCTCGCCTTCCATCCTAAACGCGCCGAACTTCTGCGCGGCGATGAGCGTATTCGCTTGACCGAGGCGGAGCTGCAGCTCCTAACGGCGCTCGCCAAGCGCAAGGGGGAGGCGGTCAGCCGCAAGAAGCTCGCTGCGCTCACCTCGTCCGGCCTCGAGCGTTCGGTCGATGTGCAGGTGACGCGGCTCAGGCGGAAAATCGAGCCGGATCCGCGCGAACCTGTGCACCTGCAGACGGTGCGCGGCGTCGGCTACCGGCTTGTGCCGGGTTAGACGGCCGTGGCGCCCCTTCGCCTCCGCGACGTCGCCCCCCGCGGCCTCTATCCACGCTCGATCCTCATCGCCGTCGTGCCCGTGATCCTGCTTTTGGTCGCGACGAGCTATCTCTTTTACGACAGCCATTGGCGGCACACGAGCCGCAAGCTCTCGCAAGCGGTCACCAGCAACATCTCCTTTCTCCTCGAAACGCGGGCGAACGCCCCGGAGGAGTTCAAGGCGGCGGCCGCGCTGGCGCGCAAGCATCTGCGGCTCGAAATCGAGGAGCTGCCGGACGCCGCCTTGCCGGAGCAGCAATGGCGATCGTTCTTCTTTCCAATGGACGACACGCTCGACCAAGAGCTTTCCGCGCGGGTTTTCGATCCCTACTGGTTCGATGTCCGCAGCTTCGGCCAAACGATTGAAATCCGGGTTCTGACCGAGACCGGCGTCGTCCGCTTCATCGCCGAACGCGATCGCACGTTTTCAACCATGGGCCATGTCTTCATCACCTGGGTCATCGGTGCGACGATCGTGCTGATCGGGCTGTCGCTTGCGTTCTTACGGAATCAGGTGCGGTCGATCCTCAGCCTGGCGGACGCGGCGAAGGCCTACGGCCGGGGTCGGGACGCGCCCAATTTCCGCCCCTCCGGAGCCACCGAGATCCGCGAAGCAGCCCGTGCGGTGATCGACATGCGCGAACGGCTTACCGCTTTCACCGAGCAACGCACGGCCATGTTGGCCGGGGTCAGCCACGACCTTCGGACCCCGCTGACGCGCCTGAAACTGCAGCTGGCCATGATGGAGGACTCAGAGGACGTGCGGGCGGCGAAGTCGGACCTTGAACATATGGCGGCGGTCTTGAACGAATACCTCGCCTTCGCCCGAGGCGAAGAAGGGGAGGCGCCCGAGCCCGTCGAGCTCAACGCGCTGCTTGAGGACGTGGCCGCGGACACCGGCGACAGGTGCCGGCTTACGGGCGATCCGCCGCCCACGGTCGTAACGGGTCGTCCGCTCGCCCTGAAACGGACGATCTGCAACCTCGTCTCAAACGCAGCGACCTATGGCGACTATGTGGAAATCACCCTGGTGAACGGCCCCAAGGCCGCGGAAATCCTGATCGACGACGATGGCCCCGGCATTCCCGAGGAGCGGCGGGAGGAAGCCTTCCGCCCCTTCGCCCGCCTGGACGAGGCGCGCCGCAACGCCGCCGGCGCAGGGCTCGGCCTCGCCCTCGCCCGCGACACGGCCCGCAGCCATGGCGGCGATATCAGGCTTGAGGCGTCGCCTCTTGGGGGGCTTCGGGCCCGGCTTCGCCTGCCCTACTAGTCCGCCGCCGCGGCGCCCCGCGCCAACGGCG
>CAYYNG010000285.1:0-3539 GCA_964472435.1 uncultured Hyphomonadaceae bacterium
GCGCCCGACCTCGTCGGCGACTTCGTCCAGCACGCCTCCGCCCAGGACGGCGTCGTGGAAGCCGCGAATATCGAACGCGTCGCCCAGTTCGGCTTCAGCTTTCGCCCGCAGCTCCTGGATCTTCAGCATGCCGATTTTGTAGCTGGTCGCCTGGCCTGGCAGGACCATGTAGCGCCGCACCTCCGAACGGGCCTGGGCTTCGGGCGCGGCGGAGTTGGCCAAAAAGTACTCGACCGCCTGCTCTTCGGTCCAGCCCTTTGCGTGCAGGCCCGTATCGACGACAAGGCGGATCCCGCGCCAGATTTCCGAGCCGAGCCGGCCAAACTCGGAAAGCGGGTCTTCATAAGCGCCATCGATCTCGGTGGCGAGCCATTCGGAATAGAGCGCCCAGCCCTCGGCATAGGCCGTAAAGAAGCTTTGGGTGCGGAAGGTGGGCACGCCCTCCAGCTCTTGAGCGATCGAGATCTGCATATGGTGGCCGGGCAGGCCCTCATGATAGGCGATCACTTCCAATTCGCGCTTTGGGAGCGCCGTCATGTCAGAGAGGTGGGCGTAGTAGATGCCCGGACGCGAGCCGTCGGGCGTGCCGGGGAAATAGTGTTGCGCGGCGCCGTCTTGCTCCCGGAACGGCTCGACCCGGCGGACCTCGAGATCGGCCTTTGGCAGCAGACCGAAAAAGTTCGGAAGCTCGGCTTTGATCCGTTCGATGGCTGCAGTCGCGTCGTCGATATAGCCCTGGCGGCCGGCGTCCGTGTCGGGGAAATAGAGCCTTGGGTCGTCCTTGGTCTCGCGGAGATAGGTGAAGAACAGAGGGAGGTCGCTTTGATAGCCGATCTCGTCTTTGACCGCGATCATCTCGCCGCGGTGGCGTTCGACTTCGCGAAGGCCGATCTCGTGGATCTCGTCGGCGGTGAGGGCGGTCGTCGTGTGGAACGCGAGCCGCTCATTGTAATAGGCCTCGCCGTCGGGCAGCGCGCCGACGCCTCGGGCGGTCTCGGTCGCGTTGACGATGTCCTCCTGTTGCCAGGCGATCAGCGCTTCGTAAGCGCCCTTCCAGTCGGCGAGCAGGGCGGCTTCCACCCCGCCCTTTAATTCATCGGCGCGTGCCTCGTCGATGGTTCCCGCCTCGACCAAAGCGGCGATCTTGGTCTGCGCGTCGGCCCAGACGTCGTTGTCCTCGCCCTCGTCGAACGGTGCGCCGGAGATGATTTTGCGGGCTTCGTCGATGACGAACTCAAAAGCGAATTTGGGCGGACGCGCGCCGGCGGCGGCGTTCGCTTTCGACCGGTCGATCAGCTGGCGGATCGCGCGGCCGGACTCGCCGATCCGGCTGATATAGGCCTCCATCTCGTCTTCGGTCTCGACGCTGTGAAAGGCGATCAGAAGCTGAGGGAAGAAGGAATGGATCGCCTGCATCTGTTCGAACACGTAGTCGTTCGAGCGGAAGGCGGCCGTCGCTGCGTCGCGGTCGGCGAGGTAGAGCCAGGTGTCGTAGGACTCCTGGGCCGCGGGCGTGAGCAGGTCGCGGTCGAACGTGGTCTTGAGGTCTTCCGCGCCGGCGAGCCGCCAGGCGAGGACTGCGTCCGCCGCCTCGTTTGAGAAATCGTCCACCTCGCCATAGGCCGTCTTGCGGCCGAGGAAGGTCTGTTGGATCGGACTGAAGGCGAGCTCTTCTTCGAACTTCTCCTCAAACCAAGCGTTGATCCGAGCCGTTTCCTCTTGGACCGCCGCCTCAGCGGCTTGCGCCGCCGCCGCGGCGTCGACCTGGGCCGCGATGAGAGGCCCCTCGCGGCCAGGCAAGGGCGGGGGCGCGGCGCAAGCGGCGAGCGCCGTGGTGGCGAGAAGAACGGCGGTCAGTGCACGCATGGTATCGCTCCTTATTGACTATCAATGCGAGCCGTTACCGCGCGTCTTGCGGTTTGAACAGTCCCGCAGGTGAACAAACTTACAGGAAGGCGGACGTTTCATGTGCGGCTCCGCGGCCTGGCCACTGCGCCGTCAGTCTCCGAAACTGCCCGCGGGGCCTGGAAACACCACCGGGCTTTCCGCGCCGTTCGCGGCGACCGAGGCGACGCCGAAATAGTAGTTGTCGATCACCACGTTCTCGAGCGTGAACGCAGTGACATCGCCGACATAGCGGGAGAATTGCCATTGCGGCTGATCGGTCAGCCGCCAATAGAGGCGGTAGCCGGCGAGCGTGTCGGCCGCGTCGCCCTCGGGCCGGGTCCAGCGGAGCGTGGTCGAGGGTTGAACCGCGCCTTCGATCTCGACATTCGCAGGAAAAGGCGGGGCTGCGGCCATGCCGGCGAGGGAGACGACGTTGAGCGCGGTCAGCTTTGCGGCGAAGTCGAAATCGACGCCCTCGATCGTGTCGCCATAGGGGCGGCCGTCTTCGACGCGCAGATCCTGGTGCTGGCGGTCATAATGCTCGTTCGTCTCCATGATCCGGACGCCCGGGAAGCCCGCCTCGTTGAAGGGCCGGTGGTGCCCGCCGCGGCGGAACCGGTCGAGCCGGTAGACCATCATCACGTCGAGATTCTCGATATATTGATCGGCCATGCGGTCGACATAGCGGGCCAGATTGCGCGAGGGGCTGTCGACCTCGCCGCCGGTGAAGCGGCGCAGGCGCGCCTCCTCCGGGGTTTCGAGGACGCGGGTGCCTTCGGAGAAAACGCGGGCGGTGGCGTTGTTTACGACCCCGTTGATGCCTTCGATATTGCCGATCATGTCATTGTTGAGGACGGCCTTGATGTCCCAACCTTCGGCCCGGGCGTGGCGGGCGACGATCCGGCCGCCGAAAAGGCCCTGCTCCTCGCCGGCGAGCCCGGCATAGACGATCGTGCCCGGAAACTCGTACTGCGAAAGAACGCGGGCCGCTTCGATCGCGCCGGCCATGCCGCTCGCATTGTCATTGGCGCCCGGACTGTCGTCGACGCCATTGAGCGGGTCGCTGACGCGGCTGTCGATATCGCCCGACATCATCACCATACGATCGGGGTCGTGGGTTCCGCGCTGGATTGCAACGACGCTGACGACCTCGGTCGGTTCGGGGATCCGCTCTTCGCCGCCGATCGTGTCGGAGATGTACATCACCTCGAGGCAGCCGCCGCAATCGGCCGAGATCCGCTCGAACTCGTCGAAGATCCAACGCCTGGCCGCGCCGATGCCGCGGGTCTCGCTTTCGGTCTCCGACAGGGTGTGGCGCGTGCCGAAGCCCACCAGCGTGCGGATGTCGGCCTCGATCCGTTCGGCCGAGACCTCGCTGGCGAGCGTGTGGAAGAGGGCGACTTCGCTCGGGGGGATCGCCGTCGGCGCGTCGGTCCTTGCGGCCGGCTGCGCAGCGCAGGCCCCCGCCGCTGCGGCCGCAGCCGCCAGAAGTCCCGTCGTCCGTTCCATCTCAATCGCCCTCCACGCGGCTTTGCAGCGGCCGGACCGTATCGGCGCCCGCCGCCCCTGTCACCCGGTCGGCCCCCCCGCGGGGGGGCGGCGGGGGCGGGTGGACCAATAGCGGCGGCGGCGGGGCCCTCCTGCAGACGCGC
>CAYYNG010000286.1:0-3539 GCA_964472435.1 uncultured Hyphomonadaceae bacterium
GTCCATCGGCTTAGGGGTTCAGTTCGACATCCCAGTAGAGGTAGTCCATCCAGGTCTGGTGGAGATAGTTGGGCGGGAACCGCCGGCCGATCTCGTGCAGCTGATAATTGGTGGGCTGTCTGGGCTTTCTCGCCGGGAACATTTGCGCTTCCGCCGGCGTGCGCCCGCCCTTTCGCAGATTGCAGGGCGAACAGGCGGCGACGATGTTCGACCACGACGTCCGCCCGCCTTTCGAGCGGGGCACCACATGGTCGAATGTGAGGTTGTCGGGCGAGCCGCAATAGACGCACTTGAACCCGTCCCGCAGGAAGACATTGAACCGGGTGAAAGCCGGCGAACGGTCTTGGCGGACGAACTCGCGAAGCGAGATCACGCTGGGCAGCTTCATTTCGAAGGACGGCGAGCGGATCACGTGGTCATATTCGGCGACGACTTCGACGCGATTGAGAAACACGGCTTTCACCGCGTCTTGCCAGCACCAAAGCGAGAGCGGGTAATAGCTGAGCGGGCGAAAATCCGCATTCAAAACAAGGGCGGGCGCGCCGCTTGGAGGGACGCTCAACACCTCAGCCATTGATCCGGCTCCTCGAAGGGTGTGTCCAGATATGCTTCGGTTCGAACCTGAAAGCGCCGCTCCTTCGCTGTCAAAAACCCTATAAGCGATTCCTGGCGACAAGATTATGACAAATCACCCGATCGGCGAAGCCTCAAGCTGCGTCTCGCGCGACGCCGCGAGCCAGCCCCAAAGGAGATGGGCGGCGACGGCGCGATGGGGCCGCCACGTTTCGGCGATCGCAATGAAGGCCTCCCGGGTCGGTCGCGCCTCCAAGCCGGCAAGCGTTTGATAGGCAGCCATCAGGCCGACATCCCCGGCCGGAAACGCGTCGAGCGCGCCCGTCGCCGACAGAAGGAACACGTCCGCCGTCCAGGGGCCGACCCCTGAGACCGCCAGGAGCTCTGCGCGCGCCTCTGCGATGGGAGCGGCGGCGAGCCGCTCGAACGCTAGCGCGCCGCTTGTCACAGCCTCGGCGATCGAGGCGAGATGCCGCACCTTGGGCCGGGACTGCCCACACGCCTGAAGCGTCTCGGCCTTGGCCGCCAACACCGCTTCGGCGGTGACGTGGCCAAGCGCTGCCCGCGTCCGATCCCAAATGGCCCGAGCGGCGACGGTGGAGATCTGCTGAAAGGTGACGATGCGCGCCAGCGTTTCATAGGTCGCGGGCGCCGACCGCCACTCCGGTCGGCCGATCGTCAGATGGGCGCGTTTGAGCGCGGCGTCGGCTTCGGCGAGGCTCCGACAGGCCGCGTCCAGCGCGGCGGGCGACGGCGTCAATTGATCACGCTCGCCAAGAAATCCGCTGCTGGCACCTCGGCGACGCGCCGGCCAAGAAAATATGCGCCGCCCTCGCGGAACTCGATCGGCAGGAACCCGCCGTCCTTCGAGCCGCCTTCGATGACCAGCAGCGCTTGTTCGGTCTCGTCGGTCATCTGCCCCGCATCGGCGATGGCCTGCCGCAGCGCCGGCACGTACTACATGCGGGCGCTGAGAACGCCGTTGAGAACGAGGCAGCGATTGAGGCCGACATCCACCTTCAAGCCGAACTTCACGGGCCCCCAATTAACCAGCAGTTGCGCGACCTCGACCCTGCCCTCGAGACGCGTCCAGGTGCTGAGGCCGTAGTCCGAGGCCAGCGCGGGAAAGGCGTGGGTCACCTCCATCGCGAGCCGGCTGGGCTGAAGCGCGCCGCCGAGCCATTCATACCCCTCCGGCGCTTGGGCGAGTTCGATTTCATCCCACTGCAAAAGGATCTGCAGGTCGTCGCGCCGCCCATAGGCCGGCCGAGCATGGAACTCGACGCCCGACAACGACGCCGGCGGCAGGTACGCGCGTCGCAATTCGGCGCGGTCGAGGGCCAGCGAGACGCGCCGCACGCCTTCGTCGGTCCAGGAGAGGCTCGCCACCGATTTCGGCCCGAGCTCTACGGCGAGCGCTTCGCCGGCGGCCGTCGTAATTTCGCTGACCCCCGGCGCGCGGCCGACGACGTGGCGAAGGTTCCAAGGCTGCATCACGAGCTGCAGCCGCTCGCCCCGCCAAGCGAGCCCCGTCTCGGGATCGCGGATCGCAGGGGCGTCGACGTCGAGCGCGACACGATACGGATAGCCGCCGAGGCGCTTGTCTTCGAACGCCACGTCCAACCCGGCGGCGCGTTGCGTCGCGATCCATTGATCAATGCCCTGGTCCAACTGGCCGCGCAGATAGACCCAATAGGCGCTATAGGCGCCGAACAGGGCTAAGACGACCACGATTGGCGCAAAGAGCCAGAAGCGGCTCTTGCGGCGGGGGGCGTCGGTCATGCGGTCTCCAATCGTTCTTCTTGGGCGGGGACGCCGCCGCTCTCCTCGACCAATCGGTTGGTCGCCGTCTCGATCGCCGTCTCCAAGGCGGCCATGAAGGCCTTGCGGTCAAGACCCGCGGCGATTGGCGGGCCGATCTCGTAGACGATGGTTCCAGGCCGGCGGCGGAGGCCCTTCGCCGGCCAAAAGAGCCCGGCATTCGTCGCCACCGGCACGATCGGGACCTCGACCGCCTTATAGAGGGCGAACACGCCCACCTTGTAGTCCGGCGGATCGCCGGGCCGGGTCCGCGTGCCTTCTGGAAAAATGACCACCGGCCGCCCGGCGGCGAGGCGGCCTTTCGCCGCCGCCACCATCGCATTCAGCGCTCTCATCGAGGCCGTGCGATCAATCGGGAGGGAGCCGACGGCGAAGGAGTACCAACCGAAAAACGGATACCACAGAAGCTCGCGTTTGATGATGGCGGCATAGTTCGGGATCACGGCGAAGGGCGCGACCATGTCCAACATTGATTGGTGTTTGGACGCGTAGACCACCGGTCCCGCCGGGAGGTGTTCGAGGCCGCGAAACTCGGTTCTAACGCCGGCGATCCAACGGGCGCCCCACATTGTCAGCTTCGCCCACTGCCGGCAGGCCCATAGGGGCGCGCGCCACGGGATCAGGAGCGTCGGCAGCAGAACGACGCCCATCACCGCCATCAGGCCGTACATCCAGACAACAAAGACGATCGAGCGGATCATCCATCCGCCCCCCGGCGCGCGACGGTGATGCGCCACTTCGCCCACTCGGTCACAAGGCCCCGGAAGGACTTCGGGTCCCGCCAAACCTTCGCCGGATCGATGACGGTTCGAACGGGATGCGCCGTCAACGCGACCTCCGGCATGACGCGCCGAAATTCGATGAGACTGCGCGGCATGTGATAGTCAGAGGTGACGACGATGAGCGATTGGTAGCCGTGGTGCGCCGCCCATCGCGCCGTTTCAACGCCGTTGCCCACCGTCGTCTCCGCTTCGCGACCAATGTCGACGCACCACGCGTACACCGCGCCGTCTCCCCCTGTCTGCGCCTTGATCGCGTCTATGTCCACGTCCGGATGGACGCCGGAGATCAAAAGCCGCGCGCCCGCGCCCTGGCGGACAAGGTCGGCGCCCGCCGCGATCCGGCGGCCCGATCCGCCCGTCAGC
>CAYYNG010000287.1:0-3534 GCA_964472435.1 uncultured Hyphomonadaceae bacterium
GGGGTCGATGCGCAGCATTAGACCATCCGCTTCCAGTCGGTCGAAGAGATCGTCGAGGCTGTTGGCGGCCGCGATCGCCTCCAACTGTTTCAAAAATCCTCCGATCGTTTGTTCGAAGAAGATCGGATCGGGCTGGGTCGTATCACGGTTGATGAGCCAGGATTCCCGCGGGCGGATCCAACGGATCGCGCTTGGATCCGCGCCCGCCTCGATCAGCCAAACGCCGACATCCATGGCGGTCTTGCCGGCGCCGACGATCGTGAAACGGCGATGATGCGGCGCCTCAAGCGGCAGCGCGTTCGGCGCGATGCACGTAACCCCGTCCGCGACCTCGAACTTCCTTGTGTGGCGGGAGGGGACGGTGGTGTTGAAATAGGTGCTGTCGACGGTCTTTCGCCGAACCCGAACCGGCTGCGTCTCGCCGGAAATAAGGGATTTGACCGCGCCGACGGGCGTGAGTTCGCTCATCGGCAGGTAGCGGACACGGCCGGAGGGGAGGAACCGTTCGCGCATCACCCGGTCGAAATAGGCGAGGACCTCGGCGCCCGAGGCAAGCTCGAAAAGCCCTTTGTTCCAGCCAACCTGGTCGATTCTGCGGCCGCCAAGCTCAGTCGATGCGACGCCGTAAAAGGACGAGGGCTGGTGGAGGCGAACAAATGGGTACGCATCGTTCCAGTGGCCGCCGGGCGCGTGGTGGCGGTCCACGATGACGATGTCGGCCTCGCTCTCATCGAGCAAGGTGTCGACAAAGGCCATGCCGACTGCGCCGGAGCCGATCACAAGATAATCGGTTTCGATCTTGTCCATGGCGCCCTCCCCGCGGCGAACCTGGCGCTTAAGCGTTGTAATTCAGCTTAAGCCCGGCCTCCGGCCACCGGCATTTCACGAGTTTGCCAGTGCTCGAAAGCGTGATGTAGGCGTCGCACATATCCTCGCCGCCAAAGCAGATATTGGTGGTGATGAGATCCGGAAACGCGAAATGCTCGTGGGAGCCGTCGGGGCTGACCTGGGTGATGCCGCCGTTGAAAATGGTTGCGACGCAGACCTTTCCCGACGCTGTGACGGCGAGGCTGTCGAAATAGGTGAGGCCAGGCATGGTCGCGACGACGCGGCCCTTTTGGAAGGGCGGCATCGCGGGGGCCACGTCCCCTGGGCCTGCGAGTTCGAACGCCCACAGCCGACCCGGCATCGTATCGGCCATGTAGACGGTCTGCTCGTCGGGCGACAGACCGACCCCGTTCGGCGAGACATGTCCATGGTCAAGCTCGATGCAGGACGAGCCGTCGGGCTTTGCATAGTAGAGCCCGCCCATGTCCCGGGTGCGGCTGTCGCCATAGGATTTTCCAAGATCGGTGAAATAGAAGCCGCCCGACTTATCGAACACGATGTCGTTCGGCCCTTTCAGCCCATGCCCGCCCACCGTGTCGTAAAGCTGTGTCGCTTCTCCCGTTGAAAGGTCGACCCGCTCGATCCGACCGCCCGAATAGTTCTTCGCCGCATGGCCCGGAATCATCATTCCGCCGACATCTGCAAACTCGAACCCGCCATTGTTGCAGACATACATCGCGCCATCCGGCCCGATGGCCGCGCCGTTCGGCCCCCCGCCGAGGTCGGAGATCACTTCGACTTTGCCGTCCCAAACACGCGACAGCGTCCCGCGCGCGATTTCAACAAGGATAACGGAGCCATCGGCCATGGCGACGGGGCCTTCGGGAAATTGAAGCCCCTCGGCCAGCACGTCGAATTCCAGCTCCATCGCTCACTCCCTTGCTTTATCTGTGTGCCGGGGAACGTCGCTCAGCAGAGCCCGCAGCGCAAGGCGCCGCTCAGCGCTTGCGATCGAGGATGCGGTGCACGAAGGCGTGGTCGTTCCGCTCGTCGGCGGGATGGGGCGTCGCGCCGACCTCCTCCCAGTCGCCGGAATCGATGTCGGGAAAATAGGTGTCGCCCGCGGGGGCGGCGTCGACCTCGGTGAGGTAAATCCTATCCGCGAAATCAAGCGCGGCGGCGTAAATGGCGCCGCCACCGATGACAAAGACCTCGTCGACGCCGGAGCGCGCGGCGATGGCCTTGGCGGCGTTCAGCGCCGGGGCGAGGGAGGTGTAGACGCGCGCGCCATCCGCCGCATAGGTCCAATTGCGGCTGACGACGATGTTTTGCCGCCCTGGCAACGGACGGTTCGGCAAGCTCTCCCAGGTCGCGCGACCCATGACCACAGGCCGGCCCTTCGTTGTCCGACGAAAAAACGCAAGATCGTCGGCGAGCCGCCACGGCAAGTCTCCGTCGGCGCCGATGACGCCGTTTCGTCCGCGCGCAGCGATCAGGGAGACGCTTACTTGATTGACCAACTTCTTCCCTTTTTTCGAGTTCAAACGCTTAGCGGCGCGCCCCAAAAGGGGTAAGCCCGTCTTCGCGGGCGCGATCAATCCCGCTGCTGCAAGTACTGCTGTTTTACGAAACGCACAAATCGGTCGACCTGTTCAATTCACTTCAGCTTGATCAAGCTTTCCCGCGGCCCCGACGCCCGCTTTACTCAACTCCGCGTTGGAAGAACTTCACGTGAACTGGAAAACGCGCTGCAACACACCCTCATGCGCTTCAATTTTCAGCAGCGGATCGTTTGAGGCCGGCTGCGTCGCTCGGGCGGCTTGATCCCGCCATCGCCCCGTAGTTCATGCGGCCCCATGATCTCGGAATTTCTTACCGCGCTCACCAACGGCCAATCTGGAACCTTGGTTCCAGTCCTGATCGGGCTCGCGGTCAGCTTCGCCTATATCTATGAGATCGGAGGCCGCTTCTGGGCCTTTCTCTATGTGGCGTTGATCCCGTTTCTGAATTGGTCCTTCGGCGTCGTGCCGAATATCGAGGTGATCGCGCCCGGGATCTTGAACGCCAACGGCGTTGCGCTGCATCCGCTCACGCTCGTGACCGGTTTCGTGTTCGTTGCGCGCGACTTCGTCCAGCGCGAGCTTGGCCACAAAGTCTTGATCGTGATGGCGATCGCGATCGGGTGGGCGTTCTTCTACGCGTGGCCGGTCATCGTGATCGCGTCGGGCACCGCCTTCGCCGTTTCGGAAATGGTGGATTGGGCGCTTTTCACCTTCACGCGCTATCGGCTCTCGACGCGGATCCTGCTGTCGAGCGCCCTCGCGGCGCCGCTCGACACGACCATCTTCCTTTATGGCGCGGGCCTCGCCACCAAGCTTGCGCGCGAAGACGCGCGGGCGGCGATCGCCGAGACGATGGAAGCGGCCTCGCCCACCGAGCTCAGCGCCGCCCTGGCCGACCTGCCCCCGCTCGAGATCACGGACCAGCTGCACGCGGCCAATTGGATCGTCTTCGTCATCGGGAAGATGGTCGGCGCGGTCATCGTCTCGCGCATGATCCGCGAGCGGGAGGAGAAAGGCCTCGTCGATCCCGCCGAGGCCTAGGGCGATTTGGTCGGAAACCGACCCTTGGCCCGATCAGACGGCCACCGGGGCCTAGATGTGCGGGTGGGGGTCGTAGGCCTTGAGCGTGAAGTCCTCATAGGCC
>CAYYNG010000288.1:0-3525 GCA_964472435.1 uncultured Hyphomonadaceae bacterium
CGCGCGCACGGTCGTCGGCTCCCCGTCCGCGTGGGCGCAGGCCAGATGGCAGCCGATTTTTTGCTGATCCGTCAGCATCGTTTCGTTGGCGAGGGAGCCGAGGTTGAGCTTCAGGTCTTTGGCGTAGTCGGGCAGGGCGGCTTTGAGATCATCGAGGGACATGGGTAGGCTCCTTAACTGTGGAAAAGCCCGCCCCCCGGGGGGACGGGCTTTGCAAACGAGGGCGGACGGCTATTCGGCCGCGACGCTCAGCACGTCGCCGCCGACAGGGCGGTTGCACGGGCACAGCTCGTCGGTCTGCAGCGCATCGAGCACCCGAAGCGTGTCGGCCGGCGAGCGGCCCACATTCAGGTTCGTGACATAGACATGTTGGATCGTGTTATGCGGGTCGACCACGAAGGTCGCGCGATAGGCGACGCCTTCCTCCGGCTCGCGAACGCCGAGGCCGTCGACCAGCTCGCCGCGCGTGTCGGCGAATTGCCAGATGGGCAGCTTGGCGAGGTCGGCGTGCTCGCGCCGCCAGGCGAGTTTGACGAATTCATTGTCGGTGGACCCGCCCATGACGACTGCGTCGCGATCGGCGAAGTCTTCGTTAAGCCGCGCAAACTCCGCGATCTCCGTCGGGCAGACGAAGGTGAAGTCCTTCGGGTAGAAGAAAATGATCTTCCATTTGCCTTCGAAACTGTCGCGCGTGATCGTCTCGAACGCGCTCTCCCCGCCTTCTTCGTGCTGCATGAAGCCGGGCTTCACGCCCGTGACGGTGAATTCCGGAAGTTTTTCCCCAATGCCGAGCATCGCATGTTCCTCTTTTGCTAGATGGGTGTGGTGCGCAGTCGCCGCATGGCGGCCGCGGCGCATGAGCGGATATGCTGCGTATGCGAAAACTGACCAATAGATTTTGCCTTTAACGGGGATAGGCGCTTCCAATGCATCTTCCGACCCTTCGACAGCTGCAATTCTTGTCCGCCCTCGGCGAGGAGAGGTCGTTTTCGCGGGCCGCCGAAGCCTGCAACGTCACCCAGCCGACGCTATCGGCGGCGATCAAGGAGACCGAGGCGCTGATGGGCGTGCTCCTCGTCGAACGGGAGGCCCGCGGCGCGCGCCTCACTCGCGCTGGCGAACTGGCTGTGGAGCGGGCGCGCCGAATCCTGTCGGAGGCCGAGGACCTGGTCGCCGCGGCCCGGCAGGCGGGCGCCCCGCTCACCGGCGCGTTCCGACTTGGCGCGATCCCCACAGTCGCGCCCTACGTGCTGCCGCCCGTCCTTCCGCGACTGCGTGCAGCCTATCCCGATCTTAAGCTCTACTTGAGAGAGGACCAAACGGCCCGACTGCTCGACGCGATCCGCGCTCGGTCCCTCGACGCTGCGGTTATCGCGCTTCCATGGGAGGCGGCGGGGATCGAAACCGAGGCGCTGCTGGACGATGAGTTTCTCTTTGTCGGGCCGACGGACCATGCGTTTGCGCGTCGGAAGACCCTCGCGGTCGAGGATCTCGCCGAACAGGATGTCTTGCTGCTCGACGACGGACACTGCCTGCGCGAGCACGCCCTTTCGGTGTGCCGCCTGCCGGTCCGCAGCCCCGCCGAGGTTTCGGCGACATCGCTGACGACCTTGGTTCATATGGTCGCCGGCGGTCTCGGGGTCTCGCTCTTGCCGAAAATCGCGGCAGACGCGGGCGCCGCCGCCGGCGCAGAGGTTACGCTTCGCCGCTTTACAGAACCGTTGATCGGTCGTTCCATCGGTATTGCTTGGCGCACAGGCAGCCCTCGGGCAGCCGAAGCCAAGTTGATCGGCGCAGCGATCAAAACCGCCTTAACAGTCTCCGATCCGGACGGCGTCGAAGGCGATTGTCATGGAGAAGGCGACGCCGTCGGCGGCGGCTGACATGTTGATAAGGCCTTCGCCGGCCTCGCGGCTCGGGGCCAGGCGATAGGAGCCGTCCCCGTTCATCTCCATGCCCTGCATCGAACAGGCCATGGTGAAGTCGAGCGTCAAGGCGGACTCATTGGCGGTGGTCACCGTGCAATCGTCCATATCCTCGACCATGCGGGCGGGGTCGAAGGTCGCGTCCTCGGGTCGGATACAGGTGGTCTCGGTCCGGGTTTGCTCTCCGGTGAATGGATTGCTCATCACCTGGGTCGTTCGCCATTCGCCAGGCTCGAGCCGCGGGGTCTCCGCCCCCGCCGCCCCGGCCAAGAGTGCGGCTGCGCCTGCGATCACGCCTAATCTCATGTCAGACTCCCCTCTTTAAAACGATCTCGAACGGCCCCCGCTAAACGAGCGCCGGGCTGCGGAAGACCTCTTCGTCCATCTCGCCTTCCCACTTCGCCACCGCTGAGGCGACCGCCGCGTCCCCTGTGACATTGGTCATCGTGCGCATCATGTCGAGCAGCCGATCGAACGGGAAAATGAAGGCGATAATAAGAACAGCCTGTTCCGCCGGCACGCCGACCTCGGCCATCACCACCGTCGCCAAGAGGAGCCCTGCGCTGGGGATGCCCGCTGCGCCGATCGAGGTGAGCGTCGCCGCCAGTGCGACGCCGACATAGGTGCCCAAGTCGATCGGCAGTCCGAGCGCCTGGGCTGCGAATAGGGCGACGAGACCGAGATAAATCGCCGTGCCGTCCATGTTGATCGTCGCACCGATCGGAAGCACGGAGGCCGCGACCGAACGCTTCACGCCCAGGTTTTCGGAGACGTTCGCGATCGTCACCGGCAGGGTGCCCGAGCTTGAGGCGGTGGAAAATGCAACCGCCTGCGCGTCGGCGATCCCCCGGAAAAACTGCACCATCGGCAGGCGCAGGATCAATCGAACGATTCCAAGGCCGTAAATCAACACGATGTGAAGCGCGCAGGCGAGGTAGAGCGCGATCGCGAGGAGGCCGAGATTGTCGAGGATCGACAGCCCGAGCTTCGCCATAATCCAGCTCATGAGGAAGAAAACGCCATAGGGCGCAAGCTCCATGACCATGACGGTGATTTTCAGCATCACTTCGGCGCCGCTTTCGATCGCCGCAGCCACCGGGCGGCCCGCGTCCCCCGCAAGCAGGCAGCCGACCCCGAACAAGATCGCGAAGAAAATGATCGGCAACACATCCCCCGAGGCGAAGGAGGCCACTGGGTTCGTCGGGATGATCGCCAGGAGTTTGCCGGCGATCCCTTCGTCGGCGTCCGACGCTTGCGCCAGGTTCTCGCAGATCGACCGAACATCGCGGCTCGCCGCCACGTTCTGCTCAGGGTCCAGCACCGCCGCGCAATCCACCGGCGGGCCGAAAACCGAGGTGTCGATCCCTGCGCCGGGTTGGAAAATCGTCCCCATCAGCAGGCCGAGCGAGACCGCGAACCAAGTGGAGATCAGGTACATGCCGATCGCGCGGCCGCCGAGCCCGCCGAGGCGCGAGGGGTCGCCCATGGCGGTGACGCCGGCGACCAGGGTCGTGAAGATCAACGGCACGACCAGCATTTTGATCAGATTGACGAATGCGTCGCCGAAGGGTTTCAGCCACGCGTCCGCGCACGCGCCAGC
>CAYYNG010000289.1:0-3514 GCA_964472435.1 uncultured Hyphomonadaceae bacterium
GGTCAGGCGGCCCATCTAGATCTCTAAAAAGATCTGCCTGCGGGAAAGCTGGCCGACGCGCTGAACGCACATCTTCGGCCTGATCCGATCGCGGTGGTTCGGGCCCTTGAAGCGCCCGCATCGTTCCATGCGCGCTTCAGCGCCGAGAGGCGCCGATATCGCTATATCATCATCAATCGGCGCGCCGCCCTCACCCTGTCCCGGGGCCTGGCGTGGCGGGTTCCCATGCGGCTCGACGACCAGCGCATGCACGAGGCCGCCCAAGCCCTGGCCGGCCGGCATGATTTCACCACCTTCCGCGATGTCCAATGCCAAGCGACGAGCCCCGTCAAAACCCTGGACGCAATCTCCGTTCACCGCGCCGGCGAACGCATCGAGATCGCCTGCTCAGCCCGGTCGTTTCTGCACCGGCAGGTGCGGTCCATGGTTGGCTCGCTAGTTGAGGTGGGCCGCGGGCGGGCGGGGTCGGGCTGGATCGCCGAAATCCTCGCCGCCGCCGACCGCAGCCGCTGCGGCCCGGTCGCCCCGGCGGACGGGCTATACCTTGAACAGGTGGACTATCCGGAATGACATGCGGCCGTCGCATCGCGCTTTCGGGTTGCTCCGGGGGCGGCAAGTCGACCCTGCTGGAGGCGCTCGCCCAACGCGGCTTTCGAACGTTCGCCGAGCCTGGGCGGCGCATCGTGAGAGCGGCGCTGGAGACCGGAGAGGGACCGCTCCCCGACCAAGATCTTTCAGGTTTCGCGCGGGCGGCCGCCGAGCTCGCGCGCTGCGACTTTGAAGCGGCGGCCGGCGTCGATCTCGCTTTCTTCGACCGCACAGTGATCGACGCGGCCGCGGCGGTCTAACGGGCCGGCCTCGACATGCCGGCGGTGATCCGCGCCGCCGAGGCCGCCTGCCGCTATGACAGCCCGGTGTTCCTCGTCCCGCCCTGGCGAGAGATCTATCGCACCGACGAAGAGCGGCGGCACGATTTCGCGGAGGCGGAAGCCGAGCACCATTACCTGGTCGAAGCCTTCGCCGCCCGCGGTTACGATGTCGTCGTCCTGCCCAAACAGCCGACGCCGGTCCGCGTCGAGTTCATTCTCGACGCGCTCGGGCTTTAAAGCAAGTTCGGAGCAAGCGGAATCATTTGCGAACGGATACTTGCGCCAAAACAAGGACCTAAAGCGATGGTCTGGAGTGTAACGAAAGACCGACGCTCTAACAGGCCTTCGCCAACCTCGAGCCGGTGACGCGGCATCGCCGTTGCGGCCGCTCGTCCGCTTGCGACGCTTCAGCGACGGTCATCCCATCGTCTGAGGCCGCTTTCGTCGCAGGCGTGGCGCAGGCGGCGACGGCGAATAACGCGAACAGCGCAGGCAGAATTGGTTTCATCGGATCAGTCTCCTCAAAATGTCCCGCCCGCGGCGGCGGTTGTGCCGAAACCGCCCGGGAGAAGCGAGACACGTCCGATCACGGCGGATAGACGCATCCGTTGGTCGGCCGTGAACGCGGCGGTTCAGTCCCTGAGGAGTTCGTTGATTCCGGTCTTCGCGCGCGTGCGCTCGTCGACGGTTTTGATGATGATCGCGGCCGCGAGCGCCGGCCCGCCATTCGCACCGGGAAGGCTGCCGGGCACGATCACCGAATAGGGCGGAACCTCGCCATACCGGACCTCGCCCGACCGCCGGTCGACGATCTTCGTCGACTGGCTCAGGAAAACGCCCATGGCGAGCACCGCGCCCTCGCGCACGACGACGCCCTCAGCCACCTCCGCGCGGGCCCCGATGAAGCAACCGTCTTCGATGATCACCGGGCTCGCCTGCAGCGGCTCCAATACGCCGCCGATTCCGGCGCCGCCCGAAATATGCACGTTTCGGCCGATTTGAGCGCACGAGCCCACCGTTGCCCAGGTGTCGACCATGGTTCCCGCGCCGACATAGGCCCCGATGTTCACATAGGACGGCATCAAAACGGCGCCTGGGGCGACATAGGCGCCGCGGCGCACCGCGCAGGGGGGCACGGCGCGGAAACCGGCCGCTTCGAACTCCGCCGCGCCCCAGCCGTCGAACTTCGAGGGCACCTTGTCCCACCAGCGGCCCGGCGCGCCGGGCCCGCCCTCGATGATCTGGTTCGGCGAGAGGCGGAAGGAGAGAAGCACGGCCTTCTTGAGCCACTCGTTTACGCGCCAGCCGCCGCTGTCGGGCTCGGCCACCCGCGCCCGGCCGGCGTCCAGGTCGGCGATCGCCGCCTCGACGGCGTCGCGGATATCGCCGCCGGTGTCGGGACCGAGCGTCTCGCGCGCCTCCCAGGCCGCATTGATCCGAGCTTCGAGATTGCCGCTCATGGGGTCTCCTGAAGATGAGGCGCGACCTCGCGAAGAAAGGCGACAAGGTCGCCGGTCGCATGGTGAACGTGATCGGCCTGGGCGTCGGCCGCTCCGGCGGGCCGGGCGTCCGCCGGCTCATGACTCCAGTCTTTTTCGGAATGGACGAGCACGGTCGTATAACCGAGCGCGTGGGCCGGTGCGAGGTTCCGAGGCATATCTTCGAAGAACACCGCGTCCGTCGCCCGGATTGCGAACCGGTCGCCAAATCTGCGATAGGCGCCGGCGTGGGGTTTCGGCTGGTAGGCCGCGTCCTCGATGGCGAAGACGCCGTCGAACAGTTCGCTGAGCCCGAGCTTCGCCGAAACGCGCCCCGCATGGCCCCGCGAGCCGTTTGTGAAGATGAACTTGCGACCAGGCAAATCGGCGATCGCATCCGCCAGCGCCGGCGATTTCGGAAGCGGGCTTAAATCAATGTCGTGGACATAATCGAGAAAATCAGCCGGCGGCAGGTCATGCAACGTCATAAGGCCGTTCAAGGTGGTGCCGTGGTCCGCATAATAGCGCTTTTGAAGGGCTCGCGCGTCGGCCTCGGCGAGCCCCAACGCTTTGGAGACGAACTCGGTCATCCGCCCGTCGATCTGGGCGAAGAGATCGCAGGATGCCGGATACAGCGTGTTATCAAGGTCGAAGACCCAGTCGCGCGGCTTATTCGGCATCTTCGATCTTGGCGAAGTCGCGTTCGAAGAACTCGTGGATCAGTTTGCCGCCCTCAGTCGCAGAGGTCGCTGCGAAAAGGGCTGTTCGATAGGCCGCCGCCTCGCAATCGTCGCGGCCTGTGATGGCGAATTTCGCCCGCGAGACGCAGAACGCGTCCGATCCGCGCGCCAAGCCGTAGAGCGCTTCCTCGCCGTCATACTCGCCATAGACGAAATGCTTTGTCTGCAGGAGCGGCTCGTCGATTACCCGCGCGCAGCCGCCGGATTCGAGCAGCCACCAGCCGCGGCTCTCCCAGTTCTCGCCCTTCAACCGCGCGAAGGCCGACCAAATTCGATGCGGCGTGCGGTTGCAGAGCGTCAGTCCCACATTCCGCGCGCGATCGATGGATACCTGCTCCAGAAGATCGATCAGATCCCGATCTTCGGTGTCTTCGGGAAGCGCTTGCTCTTCCAGAAACTCGGCGATCGCCGCCCGCGTGCGCCGGCC
>CAYYNG010000290.1:0-3513 GCA_964472435.1 uncultured Hyphomonadaceae bacterium
TTAGCCGAAGAGTTCCGGGGCCAGCGTTGGGTCGGCTAATAGTTTCGGGGGGTCGCCGGGGGGGCGGGGGGCGATGGAATGGGGCACGTGCTTGCCCGTCACCCGCTCGGCCGCATCGATGATTTCTTTGACCGAAACCCCCTCGCCCGTACCGAGATTGACGGCGACGCTCTCCCTGCCCGCGAGGAGGTGTTCAAGGGCCTGGATGTGGCCAACGGCGAGGTCGGTGACGTGGATATAGTCGCGAATGCAGGTGCCGTCGGGCGTCGGGTAATCGTCGCCGAAGAGCCGCAGCTCCTCGATCTCACCGGCGATCGCCATCAAAGCCCTTGGAATCAAATGCGTTTCGGGGTCGTGCTCCTCGCCGATCTCGCACTCCGGGTCGGCGCCGCAGGCGTTGAAATAGCGAAGCGCGGCGTAGGATAGGCCATGGGCGCGGGCGAAGTCGGCCAGCATGTGCTCGACGACGAGCTTGGTCCGGCCATAGGGGTTGATCGGGTTCTGGGCCGTCGTCTCTTTGATCGGAAGATCTTCCGGCACGCCATATGTCGCGCAGGTGCTGGAAAAGACGAGCTTGTCGACGCCCGCGCCGCGCATCGCCTCGAGAAGGGAGAGCGTGCCGCCGACATTGTTCGCGTAATACTTGCCCGGATCTGCGACGGATTCACCCACGAACGCATAGGCCGCGAAGTGCATCACCGCGATGGGCTTATGCTCGCGGAGCGTCCGGGCGAGCCGCGCCGTATCGCTCAATTCCCCCTCCACAAGCGGCCCCCACTTTACGGAATGCGCATGGCCGTAGACGAGATTGTCGAAGACGACGGGCTGAAATCCGTTTTGCGCCAGGGCTTTACAGGCGTGGGCGCCGATATAGCCGGCGCCGCCCGTCACCAAAACCGTCCCACGCTCGCCGCTCGCCGCCATACCGCACCTTTCCGATCGCCGCCCTCTCGGGGTCGTTTCATATCGCCCCCGGGGATGCAAGCGACGCGCCGCCCTCGCCCGCCAGGCATGCTGCAATTGAAATGTTGCGTGACTTGCCGCAGCGCGCGAGCTGGGGCATCGCGGCGGTCGTATGTTTTAGAGCGAGAAAGTCGCCGACCCGCGTGTCCCTGCCCTTTATCGACCTGCAAGCCCAACGCGCCCGGATCGCGCCCAAGATCGACGCGGCCGTCGCGCGGGTTCTGGAGCACGGCCGGTTCGTCTTCGGACCGGAGATCACCGAGTTGGAGTCTCAGCTCTGCGCGTTTGGACAAGCCAGACGCTGCATCACTTGCGCAAACGGCACCGAGGCGCTCGCCCTTGTGCTGATGGCCTGGGGCCTGCGGACGGGCGATGCGGTGTTCTGCCCCGCCTTCACATTTGCGGCGACCGCGGAAGTGATCCCCTGGCTCGGCGCGTCGCCTGTCTTTGTGGATATCGACCCAGAGACCTACAATCTCGATCCAGCGGCGCTGGACGCGGCGATCGCGGCGGTCAAGGCCGAGGGCGCGCTCACCCCGAAGGCCATCATCGCGGTCGACCTTTTCGGCCAGCCTGCCGCCTATCCCGAGATCGCTGCCGTCGCCGAGTCCCATGGCCTGAAGCTCATCGCCGACAGCGCCCAGGCGTTTGGGGCGACCTTGAACAGAGCCCATCCCGTCCGGTGGGCGGACGCGACGACGACCAGTTTCTTCCCAGCGAAGCCGCTCGGCTGCTATGGCGACGGCGGCGCTGTGCTCACCGATGACGGCGCGCTCGCGGATCTTCTGATCAGCCTCCGCAATCACGGCCAGGCGACGCCCGCCGACCGCGACGGCGCAGCGTTCGATCACGATCCCAAATACTTCAATATGCGGATCGGCATGAACTCCCGGCTCGACACGATCCAGGCCGCCGTCCTTCTCGAAAAACTCAAGATCTTCGACGAAGAGCTCGCGCTGCGCCAAAAGGTGGCCGAGCGATACGCCGCCGGTCTCGCCGAGCCCGTCGCCGCAACGCCGCCCCTCGGCCCCGGCGCGACCAGCACTTGGGCGCAGTACACGATCGAGCACGACAACCGCGACGGCCTCGCGGATCATTTAAAGGCCCAAGGGATCCCCTCGGCGGCCTATTATCCGGTGCCGATGCACCGCCAGGGGCCCTATTCGCGGTATCCGGCGCCGGGCGGGCTGCCGGTGACCGATGAGAAGGCGGGCCGCGTTCTCTCCCTCCCCATGCACCCCTATCTCACGGCCGCCGACCAAGACCGGATCATCGAGGCGGTGCGCGGCTTCAACGGTTGAGGTCTAGAACCGCGTCGTCAGCGTAAAGCGCGCATTGATCGGCTCAGCCGTCGTGATGTTGTTGTCATTGTGCGCGGCGGGGAAGAAGTCGCCATTGGTGAGGTTTTCAAGGTTCACCTGCAGCTGGATATTGTCCGTCACGCTGTAGTAAATCGCCGCGTCGAGCCGCGCGAAGGTGGGCAGCGCCACCGCATTGCTGATCGAGGCGAACTGTTCGGACTGGACGGTCACGCCGAGCCCTGCGCCGAACCGATCGGTGAAATCGTACCGGCTGAAGACCGAGAACATATGCTCGGGCACTTGGGCGAGGGTGCGATTGTCGATCTCGCCATCGACCACCCGGCCGCGCTCGTCGGCATCGAGATAGGAATACCCCGCATTGATCGTCCAGTTCGGCAAAAGCTCGCCATTCAGCTGCAGTTCGAACCCGTCGGTCTGGCTGCCGATGAGGAGCAGTTCGCCGACATCGTCCGGGTTCACCGTGGTCCCGCTTTCACGGTCGAGGCGGAAGAGCGCGGCCGTCAGCGCAAGGCCGGGCGTGATGTCCCATTTCGCGCCGATCTCGAAATTTTCGAACCGTTCGGGGTCGAGGGCCGCGTCGGTGAGATCCAAAACAAGGAATTGGTCGCCTGAGCGCGGCAGGAAGGAGCGCGACCAGCTGCCATAGAAGGAGACGTTCTCGACAGGCTTGTAGATCAGGCCGACGCGCGGGGAGACCTCGTTGTCGACGCTTGAGATCGGCAGGCCGACCCCGCCGTTTTCGGCCAGCGTACTTGCATCGCTGTCGAGCACGTCGAACTCAAACCGGTCATAGCGGACCCCGGCGATCAGCTTCAGATGGTCGCCGATATCGATCTGGTCTTGGAGATAGACCGAGGCGAATTCGACGTCCGAGACCCGGTCGCGGTTAAAGATCGGGAAGGCGACCTCCGGGATCGCCAGGGGATCGGAAAAGGCGAACGCGACCTGGTCGTCCTGGCTGTCGGTGAAGAACGTATCCTGGCGGGCATTGTCCGTGTTCTGATCGCCGTATTCGGCCCCGAAGAGCAGCGTATGGCTTAAAAAGCCGGTTTGGAAGTCGCCGACGAAATTGCTTTGCAGGATCAGGTTCTGCCGGTCGGTCGTATCAATATAGCCATCCAGGCAGACATCGCCCTCCACCGCGCCGACGCTCGCCGGGCAGGAGTTCTCCCCGTCCAGCGCGATGCCGACCGGGAAGAGGTTCTGATAGAGCTTGTCGTAGTCCGCA
>CAYYNG010000291.1:0-3505 GCA_964472435.1 uncultured Hyphomonadaceae bacterium
GTTCTCGCGCTCGCCGCCGTTACGCCCGACGGTGAGGATGGTCGCGCCATGCATTGCGAAGAGCAGGGTCGAGCCGTAAAGGAACACGATCGAGAGCATGTGGAACGGATTGTAGAAGAGGTTGCCGTAGAGCAGCGAGAAATTGTTTGTCCACTCCAAGTGGGAGAAGATGCCGAAGGGCACGGCCTCCGACCAGCTTCCCATCATGATCGGCCGGATGAAGCCGCACACGAGGTAAAGCCAAATCGCCGCTGCGAACGCCCACGCCACATGGGTGCCGAGGCCGAGCTGGCGGGCCCGGCGATAGGTGCGCACCCACCAGAGCAGGATCGCCGCGGTTAGAAAAAAGCCGGCCATCAGCCACCAGCCGCCCTCTGCAAGGGGCGGAAATATGCTGAGGCCGTGTTCCGGCAGGGGCGCGTCCAGGGACAACCAGGGCAGCGTGCCGACGAATTTGATCGGATCCCAACCGACCGAGGCCCACATGTTGAGGCCAATGATCTCGATGGCGATGAAACCGCAGATCAGAGACGCGACGCCCGTGCCTCCGAGATAGATGGGACCGATCTGCGCATCGCCGATCTTGCCGAGAAGATAGTTGAAGTTCTTGACGGGCTCCCGGGTCCAATTGCCCTCGGGCAGCGGCACCCCGGGGTCGTAATGCCCGCGAACCTGGACCTGGGTGAAGATATATTGCGTATCAGGCATGGCCTTATCGTCCTCTAGTCAGCCCAAATCGGCAGATTGCGCCACGGTTCCCACCAGTCGACCCAGGAGCCTTCATAGAGCGGGCCGCTGATCACGATGCAGACGGCGCTCCAGAACCCGGCTGAGAGGGCGAGGAACAGGCCGACGCGGTGAATACCGAGGGTGCCGACGGAATATCCCATTAGATCCCGGAAGAAGGAGTTCTCGTGCTCGGGCGCTTTCACCTCGCGTCCTTTTCCGGGATTGGTGGCCGAGAGCACCGCGCCGCCGTGCATCGCCAGCGCGAGCGTGGTGGTGAAGAAGAACGTAATGGCGATCATATGCGCCGGATTGTAATGGAAATTCCCGTACTGGTAGCCCGTGTACGAGACCCAATCGAGGTGGCTCATAATGCCGTAGGGAAACGCGTGCCCCCAGGCGCCCATCAAGAAGGGGCGGATCACCTCAAGGGTGACATAGGCGAAGACCGCGACGCTGAAGGCGAAGGGGACGTGGTAGCCCATGCCGAGCTTGCGGCAGATCTCCACTTCCCGCAGCGCCCAGGATCCAAAGGCGCCGACCGCGCAGAATGTTATCAACTGCCAGAGCCCGCCCTCGGGGAGCGGCGCAAAGGCCAGCCCGTAGCTGATGTCGGGCGGGTCGATGCTGATCAGCCACGGGTTCCACGTGTCGCCCAAGGATGCGCCATAAAAGATCAAGGCGGTGCCGAGGACGGAGAAGAAGATCGTCGTAACGCCGAAGAAACCGACGTAGAACGGGCCGACCCAATAGTCGAAGAGATCCCCGCCGATCAGCGTGCCGCCGCGGATTCGGTATTTTCGTTCGTAGTTCAAAAGCGCCATGGCGACAGTCCATCTTTCAGCGAGTGGGCGGCCGAGGGCGACGCAGGCCGCCCTCGGTCGATAGGGTTACGCCGTGCCGGTGGTCTCGCCGACATCAAGCGTGATCGCGGCTTCCGATGTCACCGCCGTGCCCAGCCAGTTGTACCGAGCCGTGCTGAGCAGGATGAAGTGAATCAGGATCGCGAGGGTGAAGAGGAAGATCGCGAGGGCGACAAGCATCCGCCGCGGATCGAAAAGCAGCCACATTCTCCACATGGTTTTGGTCTCCTATGCCAGCTGTCCAAGGAAGGCGCGCGCAAAGTCAACGCCGTGCTCAATCGCCGTGTAGCCCTCAGGGCCAGGGATCCACGGGCGCCACATCCAGACGAGGAAGTGCGCCACGCAGGCGATCAGGGTGAAGATGATGAAACTCGCCATGAACGCCTTGTGGAATTCTTGAGCTTCGGAGCGGGTGAGTCCCGTCAAGGACTCCGATCCCGTAGTGGTAGTGTCAGTGGCCATAATTGCCTCCTTTATGACGAAAGGCCGTCGCCGCGACGGAGCCCCGCGGCATGGGCGATGGGAACAAAGCGTTCACCAATTCAGCGCCTCCGGCCCCCGAGGGCCGCAGGGGTATTCGTTTCACCTCCCCATGTAGACCCAGGGCAGCGCGCAGTTGAGCGCCGCAATCGTCTCGTTCACGACGGAATGCTCCCGTGGGCGATCGTCGACATAACGGACCGCGAGCGTCCGTGCGAACAGATGCGAGAACAGAGAGCCGACCAGAAAAAATGGAAATAAAACAGCGAAATAAACGCGGTATTCCATTCGATCAGACAAATGGCCCCTCGCCCTGGTTGCAACGCTCATGAGCCTCTCCTCTCTCTCTTCGTCCTAGGCGACTTGGGTCGCCCGAAGGTTTTCGCTGGCCGTCCGTACGCGGGCGGCGGTGATGGCGGGTTCGCCGGCTTCTTTGGCGCTCTGTTCGCAAAGGTCTCGGAGACGCTTGGCGGCCGAGATCCGAGACAGAACGGGATAGGCTTCAACACACGCGTCCAAGACGCGGCTGGCGTCGGCGTCCCAGGGCAGCGCCCGGGCGACTTTCGACGGCGTCGCGTCGACGCGATCGAGATCGGCGGCGAGCGGCAGAATATGGAAAAGCGTGTCGAAGAGCGCGTTGCACACCTCTTGGACGAGGTACACGGCGCCCGAATACCCCATGAAGGGGGTGCCCGTATGGCGCCGGATGGCGGCGCCCGGGAACGAGGCCGGCACATAAGCCGACCGCGCGCCCGCCTCTTGAATATACATCCGCTCGTTGAAGCTTCCGAACACGACGAGCGGGGCGTTGTGGGCGATGTCGTCGCGCACGGCGTCATTGTCCGGCTTGCGCCCCGCCGTGCGGGAGACCGCGAACGCGCACGGCAATCCTAAGTCCGTCTCCAGAAAATTGCGCAGGCCGCGCGCATAGGTTTCGTTGGCGACGACGCCGAAATTCGCCGTACCGAAGAAATCCTGCGTCACCGAGCGCCAAAGATCCCAAAGCGGTTTCAGCGTCGTATGCTTCTCGGTCTCGATAAACGGCTCGGGATCGAGGCCGGTGAGCTCGCCCAGGGAGCGCAGGAATTTCGTCGTCGAATGCAAGCCGATCGGGGCCTGCAGATAGGGCTTGCCCATGGCTTCGCAGAGCGCGCGGCCGAATTCGCGATAGAGGCAGATATTGACGTCCGCATCGATCAGCCGGCGGGTGTCTTCGATATGGCTTCCGAGCGGGAACACCATATTGACCTCGGCTCCGATCCCCTCGACCAGGCGGCGGATCTCGGCAAGGTCAGAAGCCATGTTGAACATGCCATAGCTCGGGCCGACGATGTTGACGGACGGGCGGGCGTCCTCGGTCTTCTTCCGAGGCTTGGGATCGCGGCCCTTGGTCTGGGCGTATTCGGTCCACAACCAGAGGAGCGCGCGATCGGCGC
>CAYYNG010000292.1:0-3496 GCA_964472435.1 uncultured Hyphomonadaceae bacterium
CGATGCAAATCAGAGGCCGGCTCTATCGCCAATCGAAGTCGCTGCACATGTCGCCGTCTCCCCGCAGGGGTCGGAACGACGCGCAGAGATACTGCGCCGCCGCGCCGGAGTCGAAATCTGGGCGGCCGTGCCAGTCATACTGCGCCGGCGAGCCGGACCAGATGTTCATAATGATCCGGCCGGACGTGTCTGGAAGCGGACGCTCGGTCGCCCTCGCCGTGTGCACGAGGTCGCCATCGACAAACCAACGGATCGCCTCGGGGGTCCATTCGAAGGCGTAGAGATGAAACGCTTCGGCGGCATCGAAGGAGAGCGGGACCACGACGGGTTCGTCGGTTTTCCCGTCCGTGAAGAAATTGACGCTTAGCTCCCGTGTTTTGTGACCGAGGAATTCAATGTCGATTTCGTCGTGCGGGTCGCCGAAATAGCTGTCGGTATGGGTGAAGAAGGACGAGACGAGGCCCGATCCCTTCGCTGCGCGCATGACCACTTCATATCGCCCGTATCCGTAGCGGCCGATCCTCTGATATTCGCCGGCGCGATAGGGGTTGTGGCGCGTCGGCCGCCGGGCGATCGACAGCGTCAGGCCGTCCCCGTCGAGCGTCGCGTGATCGGGCGACCACGCCACCCGCATGAAATGGTCGCGCAGCTCGAAGTCGGACGTGTACCATTGCTGTTCGTCGTGCGGTTCATTGAAGCGAACCAGAAATGCAGGCGCGGGCCGGCGGGCGGGCGGCGAGCCCCGGCCGTCGCCTCGGATCGCCGAACAGGCCGCCAGAAGGCCGATCGAGGCGACGGCGGCCGCGGCTCCGACAGCGCGGGGCGGACGAGTGGGGAAAAAAGGCATTCGGTCTCATTCCGGTCAGCGTCTTGCGACTATTCCGCACCGCGCGCGCTGGGTCCAACGAATACGCCCATCCCCATTCGGTTTCCTTTGGTTTTCCACTCCTTGGCGAGAACGGGTCGCTGGCCTCGGATGGGACGACCGCTTATCAGATGAGTGAAAGCGAGGGCCCGACGCGTGTCGAACGTTTCAGCGAAGAAGCCGTCCCGAGACGGGCGGTTCGAGTTTGGCGGATCGCTTGCGCTGAACGTCGTAATCTTCGCGCTGCTTGCGATTTCGTTTCTCGCGACCTGGCGCGGCTTGCGCGACTTCATCATCGGCCAGGACGCCCAGGCGCTCGCCGACCCCTTGGCCGAGGGGTTCGTCGCCGCGATCGTTTTCGTTCTGACGGCGGCCATGTTCGTGGCGCTACGCGAGCTTTTGAGGCCCCGGCGGTGGTGGAACGTCCCTGGGGCGTTTATCGTCTACGGCTTGCTCGCCCTTTGGTCGGTGGGCTTCGGCTACGGGTTTTGGTGGAGCCTCATCGCCGGGGCGTCGGCGACGCAAGCGGGCCTCAGCCGCGCGGTCGGCGCAATCGAAGCGCAAGGCGCGGACCTTCGCGCGCGTATCGGCGCCGGCTCTGACCTGATGTCTGCGGCTGCGGATCTCTCCGAAGCCAAGACGCGCCAAGAGATTGAAAGCGGCGGCAGTTGCGGCGTCGCCTCAAGCGGCGGCGAGGGACCTTTGTTCCGGGCGCGGATGGAGACGCGGGCTCAAATCGCCGCGCTCGCCCGGTCCGTCGAAACCGATTGGCTTCGCCCCACCGAAGATCGCCTTCGCAGCCTTGACCGGTTGGCGACGGACGCCCGCTCCATCGCCGCCTCGGCCCCCGATCGCGGGGCGCGGTTCGACAGGCTGCATCGCCGGGCGGTGTCGGTGGCGAGAGACCTTTCAGCGGACAGCGCCGCGCGGTCGCCGCGATACGCAACGCAGCTCCGCGCCAAAGCCGCGCAGTTGCGGGGACAGCCCGGCTCCGATCCCTTCTATTGCTACGATCCCGATCTCGCCACGGCGCTGGAGGCGGCCGCCCAGGCGTTTTCGGAGCCATACGTCATCGACGTGCCCCCGTTTCGCTTCGCCGAAGGCGCCGAAGGGGTTGCGGTCGCGATTGAACGTCTTTGGACGGGCGTGTCCGGGTCGATATCCGCCCTTGTTACAGGAGGCCAAGGCCCCGCGCTTGGACGTGTATTGACCGGTCGTGACATTGTCGCCCTCATCGCGGCGATGGCGGTGGATCTGACTTTGATCGTGTTTACGCTCCTGCAGCCCCGTCGACGCGGGTTCTCGGGCGTTGAGACCCGGGCGCGGCCGAGCGCGCCGGCCGAGCGGGAGCTTGCCTTTATCATAAGCAGCGCTGTTCAGGGCTTAAACGGGCTCGATCTGGCGAAATTGAGAGCCTGCCTCGGGGAAGCCGGCGATGGCCGGCTGCTCGTCGTTCCGGGAGCGGGGGCGCTCAGCGATCCGTCCGATCGTGCAAACGCCGCCGCGATCGGCCGCATCGCCGCGGTACTGAATGATAGCGGGGACGCCGCACGGCTCTCACGCCGCCCGTCCCGCCGCGATCGGCGCGCCATCGCGCGTGCCATGACCTTGTCCGGGTGGCCGAAGGGGGCCGAGGTCGACATCGATGTCTACCGTCTCGGCCGGGGTTTGATGCCGACCTTGCAAGCGGCTGTATCCGCAGCGCTCCAGGTCCACCAACCGGGCGACGCGGCGCGCCCGCGTCGAGCGACCTCAAGCCCCGGCGGCCCCCGCGCGGCCTCGCGTCCCGGAGGCGCCCGAAGCGGCTCGAAGGCGATCTATCCCGGCCAGCGCGAAGAACCCCCGCAAGACGGCGAGGTGATCTCCGTCTTGGACGGCGAGGAGCCCGAACCCGAGCCGGATTTGGCCGCTCTGACGGCGCCGACGGACTTTGAAGCCGATCAGGAGCTGCGCCGCCTGATCGAAATCGGCCGATTGATTGAGCGCGACGGTCCCGGCGATCCGGCCGGCGTCTTACAGTCGGAAGTCCAAGCCTTGCTCAGGTCGCTCGCTGATCAGCGAAGGCTTAGCCGCGATCGCGCCGACGGCGGAAAAGAAGTCGTCGTGACCGCGCGGCCCGCACCCCATGCGCCAGGCGCCGCCATTTCTATTCAACGTGTCGTCCACCAAGCCCCGTCCGGCCAGGTTCATTTGATTCAAGTGGTTCTGTCATCGGGCAGCCAGGAACCGGGCGATTACATCCATCAGCTGGAGCTAAGCTGACCGGGGACCGCGCCGGGCCCGCCGCCGCGATCGTGAGCGACCTCGGCTGAATTGCGTGGAAGATCGACGAGGAGGGAGAGATGGGCGTCGAGCGTTTCATTTTCTCCGGATGCACGCACGCGCGTCAAAGGCGGTCTTTTCGCTCGGCGCGCCATGCCCGCGCTGCCCGCCAGCGAGGCTCCGCGAGGCGAACCGCAGCGAAGATCGTCGCAAACGCTTCACATTCGACGCGAGCGCCGTAAGGTCCCCGCCGTCGAGTGGTTTAGGGGCGAGGATGCGTTATGGACGCCGTTGCGAATTTCATTAGAAGCCTAACCGGCTTTGTGTGGGGCGGCACGTGGGGGCCGAACGAAGAGATCACCGTTCTCC
>CAYYNG010000293.1:0-3492 GCA_964472435.1 uncultured Hyphomonadaceae bacterium
CCCCGATTTAGATACTCGACATTGGTGACGAAGAGGTCGTCGCCGACCAGCTGGCAGGTGTCGCCAATCCGTTCAGTCAGCGTGACCCAGCCCTCCCAATCGTCTTCCGCCATGCCGTCTTCGATGGAGAGGATCGGGTAGCGGCGAACGAGATCGGCGAGATAATCGGCCATGCCGCCGGCGTCGAGCGTCTTGCCCTCGCCTGCGAGCACGTATTGGCCGTTTTTGAAAAACTCGGTGGAGGCGGCGTCCAGCGCCAGGGCGACGTCGTCGTTTGGTTTGTAACCCGCCGCCTCGATCGCCTTCATAATGAAACCGAGCGCCTCGTCGGTGGAGGCGAGATTGGGCGCGAACCCGCCCTCATCGCCGACATTCGTGTTGTGACCGGCTTCGGAGAGCTGTTTCTTCAGGGCGTGGAACACTTCCGCCCCCACGCGGACCGCCTCGGCGAGGGTCGGCGCGCTGACCGGCATGATCATGAATTCCTGAACATCGATCGGATTGTCGGCATGGGCCCCGCCATTGATGATGTTCATCATCGGCGTCGGCAGCACCCGGGCGTTCGCCCCGCCGATATAACGATAGAGCGGCAGGCCCACGCTGTCGGCGGCCGCCTTCGCCACCGCCATGGAAACGCCGAGGAGCGCGTTGGCGCCGAGGCGGGACTTGTTCTCCGTCCCGTCGAGCTCGATCAGCACCTCGTCGATGAAGCGCTGGTTGGTGGCGTCGAGGCCGGCCAGTGTTTCGAAGATCTCGCCCGAAACCGCGTTCACCGCCTGCAACACGCCTTTGCCATCATAGCGGTCCGGGTCGCCGTCGCGGAGTTCATGGGCTTCATAGGCGCCGGTGGATGCGCCGGAGGGCACGGCGGCGCGGCCAGTGGAGCCATCCTCCAGCGTCACCTCGACCTCGACTGTGGGATTGCCCCGGCTGTCTAGGATTTCTCGACCGAAGACGTCGATGATCTCGCTCATGGGGCGCTCCCTCGCATCGCGTTTGATTGCGACGAGCCCCTAGTGCGCATCTCCCCGTCCGGCAAGTGGCGCCTAGTCGTGAACGGCGCGGATCAAGGGTCCGAAGGGCGACTCGCCGAGAAACCCGATCTGGGCGGTGCGCATCGCCTCGTTCACCGCCTCTTGCGGCCGGCTGGTCGGATGCACCGCCCGCCGCAGGGGCCGCGCCCCTTTCGGCATGGCTATGATCTCAGCGATCGCCCGCGGCACATCCATCGGGTCGGTCGGCCGTTCGCCGCCGCCCGTCATGGATGCGACGAGCTCCGGATACGCCTTGAGCCGCTCGTCCTCGACCCGGGCGAGCAGCGCCTCGTTGTAGCGCACGCGGTTCTCCCAAATCTCCGTCGGATATCCGCCGGGCTGGATGATCGTCACCTCGACGCCATGGGGCGCAAGTTCATAGGCCATTTGCTCGCTCATGGCTTCGAGCGCGAACTTGGTCGCCGAATAGTGCCCCCCGCCCGGCAGAATGACCCGACCGAGCTGGGATGAGATCGAGAAGATCTGCCCCTCGCCCGCCGCGCGCATCGCCGACAACACGGCCCGCGCCATGCGGTGGCAGCCGAACACGTTGGTGTCGAAGGCGAGCTTGGTCGCCTCCATGTCTTGAACTTCGACCGGCCCGGTGATCCCGATGCCGGCATTGTTGATGAGGACATCGATCTTGCCATCGGCGCGGGCCAGGGCGTCGGCGACCCCGCGCGCCACCTGCATGTCGGACGTAACATCGATCTCTAGCACCTCGATGGCGAGATCGTCCGCGGCGGCGAGATCCCGCAGCGCGTCGGCCTCGGGCCGCGGCGTGTTGCGCATTGAGGCGAAAACGCGCGCGCCGAGGCGGGCATAGTGCTCGGCGCCCAAGCGCCCAAAGCCCGACGAGGTTCCCGTAATGAGGATGGTCTTGCCCGAGAGATCCGGCCCCGCGCCTCGGGTTTGAGCGGCGGCGGTTTGGGCCGCTGCGACGGCGCCGGCGGTCATCGCCGCGCCGAAGAGGATCTGGCGGCGGTTCGGCGTGTCGGGCTGGCTCATTTGGCGGTCCTCCTCAGGATCGTGATTTTCCTCATCCTGGCATGGAAGCCGCGTCGCCGCCAAAAACAAAACCCCCGCCCTGGGGGCGAGGGTTTCATGTTCAGCGCTGGGCCGGCCAACTAAAGGTCGTCCTTCGGCTCCAGGATTTGCTTGCCGCGATACATGCCGGTCTTAAGATCGATGTGGTGCGGGCGGCGCAGCTCGCCGGAGTCTGCATCTTCGATGTAAGTGCTAGCCTTCAAGCGGTCGTGCGACCGGCGCATATTGCGCTTGGAAGGCGTCGTTTTCCGCTTGGGAACAGCCATGGGTTTCGTCCAACTCGCTCGCGGGGCCCCGGCCCCGGTCAAATTCGAAAGCGCGCTTATGACGGCTTCGGTTGGGGAATGCAAGGGGATGGGGCAGACGAGTGCTTGGCGTGAGGCCGGCGATCTTCAAGCGGCGCCCGCCCCTCCGCGTGATGAGATCGATCAGTCCTCGCCATTCACGCTGAAGAGGCAAATCGCAAGGAGCAAAGTCGCTAAGACGCCGGAGCCGCCGGCCACGGGCGACGGCAAAAAGCCTTGCAGGCCGAACATCATCACGAGGAAATTCGCAATAAACGCCACCACGCCGACCAACAGAGTGAGGCCGCCAAGGATGTTGCCGCCGCCACTTATCTTGGCCATTCCGAACACCACGGCTGCGAGGCCCAGCAAGATTTTCGCCGCGTTATAAACGAAAAACGAGAACGCAACGACCGACGAGGCGATCACGCCGAGCTCGGCGTTCGCCTCCGCGGCCGCGCGGAACGGGCCGAACTGGGTGAAGCCGACGCCGACCTGCACCACGTTAAGCACCGCACTGAAGGCGATTGCGGAAAAGCCTAACGTGTAGCGGCGAGCGGTCGCCAGGGCGGAGCCCGCAAACGCCGCCATAAGAACGAAGAGCAACCCTTCAAGCCCCCACAGGAATTGGCGGTCGACCTCGGGCGCGCCGATATAGAGCGCCGTGTAGATCGGTTGTGAAATGGCGGCCAGGAGCAGCAGTATGGCGACGATTTGAACGGTGCGGCTGTGGGTGAGGTCCATGGTGACGTCCCTTTATGGAAATGGCGCTCTCCAGCGGCGCTTCGAGCGGAGAGTCAAGGCGTATCGAGACGGGTAACGGATCTGTGAGAAGCGGCGTCGCGCCGAATAGTCGGAGAGCATCGGAGCCTTGAACGGCCGTCTAAACCAACCGACTCTGCGCCTTCGCCGCTTGGATAAAGCTCGCAAACAAGGGATGCGGTGCGAAGGGCCTCGATTTGAGCTCGGGGTGGAACTGGACGCCGATGAACCAAGGATGGTCCGGAAGCTCCATGATCTCGGGAAGGCGCCCATCCGGCGACAGACCGGAAAACTTCACCCCCGCCTCTTCAAGCGCCGGAATGTAGGCCGCGTTCACCTCATAGCGGTGGCGGTGGCGCTCGGAG
>CAYYNG010000294.1:0-3488 GCA_964472435.1 uncultured Hyphomonadaceae bacterium
TGATCTTGTCGGATCGTCCAAGGACGCGTTCCATGGTCTCGAGAAACATCCGCTCACGGGTCACGCGCGGGGCGCGCCGGTATTCTTCGAAGATCTGATCGAAACGATTGGCCTCGCCCTCGGCTTGGTTGACCACGCGCGCTTCATAGCCGGCCGCCTCTTCCCGGATGCGATCCGCCTCGCCGGTCGCCTCGGTGACGACGCGGTTCGAGAACCGCTCTGCTTGGTTGACGGTGGTTTGGCGGTCTTGTTCGGCGTTCACCACGTCCAGAAACGCCTCTTTGACCGATTGCGGCGCGTCGGACCGAAGGATCTGCACCCGGATCACTTCGACGCCGGCGTCGTAGAAGTCGAGCAGCGATTGCGCCTCGTTCTGCACCTCTTGTTGGATTGCGAGGCGCTGGTTGGTGATGATCCCCTCGAGATCCCGCTTGCCGACCACCTCGCGCATCACGCTCTCAGAGACGGCGCGGACCAGGAGCGCGGGATTGTCGGTTTGCAGGATAAAGTCTTCCGGATGATCGGTATTGATCTTCCAGAAGACCGAGAACCGAATATCGGCGATGTTTTCATCGCCCGTTAGCATCAGGCTTTCACCTTGGTTGGAACCGATGATGATCTCATTTTGGTTTTCGACGGGCAGAAGCACGTGTCGCTCAAGCGGCACCGGCATGTGCACGTGGAAGCCCGGCCCGTAATTGGTCACCCAGCGGCCGAAGCGAAACACCGCCGCCTGCTCGCCCGCATCGACAATGACGACGCCGGTGAACAGCCAAGCGAAGAGGGCGACAAGCCCAGCGATGATGAAACCGGCGGGGCCAAGACCGCCGCCCCCGCCACCGCGGCCGCCGCGGCCGCGCCCGCCGACGCCGCGTCGAAAGCGCTCTTGCATCCGGCGCATCTGATCTTCGAGATCGCCGCCGGATCCTCCGCGGCCGCCGCCGGGCCGGTTCCAGGGCGATCCGCCGTCGCCATCGCCGTTCGAGCCGCCGCCCCAGGGCCCCTTCCCGCCGTTGTTCTGTTCGTTCCAGGGCATGCACGCCGCTCCTGTTCAAGTTCGCGAGAGGTGTCCTATGTCAGCTTAGGTGTCCTGTCGACATCGAGGCTTCAAGGGTCCCTCATGTTCAAGCCGAAAGCCAAACGCGCTGAAACGCTGGAGAAATCCATTCGCGCTGCGCTGGGCGATCCGGTTTGGCTTGCGGGGATCCGGCTGTCGGACGGCGGCCGCGTGACCCTGGTGATCGAGGCCGATCCCGCCGACTTGCAAGGGGCCGAGGCGCGGCGATTGGACGCCGAAAGCCGCGTTCGCGCCGTGCACGGCGTCAGCGAAGTCGACACCGTCTTGACCGCCCGGGCCACACCCCGCCCGGAAACGCCGCGGCCAAGGCCCCAGCGAATTCGGAAGGGCGCGCGCCTCTCCGACGCCGCGCTCAGCCAAGGCGCTCCAGGGCCGCGCCCCTCGCCGCCGAAGGTCGACGGGGTCGCCCGTATCCTGGCGGTGGCCAGCGCGAAGGGCGGCGTGGGAAAGTCGACCGTGGCCGTCAACCTTGCGGTCGCGCTCGCCAAAGCAGGCAATTCGATCGGCCTCTTAGACATCGATGTTTTCGGCCCATCGATCCCCACCATGCTCGGCGCGACCGCCGCCCAGCCGGACACACGGCCGGACAAGAAACTCGAACCCGTTCCCGCGTTCGGACTGAAAACCATGTCGATCGGCTATTTGTCCGACCAGGACGCGCCGATGATCTGGCGCGGGCCGATTGTGACGTCCGCGATCCGCCAGATGTTGGGGGATGTGGCCTGGGGCGAGGCCGACGCGCCGCTCGACCTCCTGATTCTCGACACACCGCCCGGCACCGGCGACGCGCAACTCGCCCTCGCCCAAAGCGTGCCGCTGACCGCAGCGCTGATCGTGACGACGCCGCAGGAGGTGGCGCTGGCGGATGTGCGCCGGGGCGCGGCCATGTTCGCAAAAACGCAAACGCCTGTGCTCGGCCTCGTCGAAACGATGTCTTGGTTCGAAGACCCCGCCGGCGCGCGCCATGCGCTGTTTGGCGAGGGCGGCGGCCGCCGGACAGCGGGTGCGCTGGGCTTGCCGCTCTTGGCGGAGGTGCCGCTCCTACAGGCCATTCGCGAGGGCGGCGACAACGGTCGTCCGGCGGCGCTGGACGACCCTGCGGCGGCGGCGCATTTCGCAAGTCTCGCGGACGCTGTCTGGTCCGCGATCTCAACGCTGGACGTCAAGCCCGCCCCCGCGATCATATTCGAAGACTAGGGCGCGGCCAGTGTCTGTACCGCGTCGGCGGTCGGAAAAGCGACCCTCGGGAACCGATTGTTAAGAACAGAGACGACACTATCGACGAGGTGTGATAAATCTCGCGCGACGCGGGTGGGAGATCAGTATGAACTCAACCACATTCCACGAGATCGCCGATCTCGCTCTGCGGATCTCCGGCCAAGCGCTTCCGCCCTCGAAATCCTACCTCGTCGAAGCGCGGCTCTCGCCGATCGCGCGGCGCGAAGGGTTCGCCAATCTCGACGATCTCGCCGCCTGCCTGAAGGCGCGGCCCAATCCAGTCTTCGAGGAAGAGATCGCAGCGGCGCTTACCGGAAAGGAAACGTACTTTTTCCGCGAGCGCGACACGCTTCACCGGTTGGTTGAAGACGCGCTTCCGAAAGTCGCCGCCGCGGGGCAGTCCCGCATCCGCATATGGTGCGCCGGCGGCGGCTGCGGGCAGGAGGCTTACTCCCTCGCCATGCTCCTCGCCGACGAACCGCCCGTCGCTTTGACCGACAAAAAAGTCGAAATCGTCTCGACCGATCTCTGCAAATGCGCAACGGAGCGAGGACGAAGCGGCGGTTACGGGCATTTCGAGGTGCAGCGGGGCCTCTCCATCCATCGGCTGCTGCGCCATTTCAAGCGCCTCGAAAGCGGCGTCTGGCAAATCAGCGAAAACCTCCGCCGCCGGGTCAGCTTCCGCGCGCACAATTTGATGACGGAAGCCGGCGGGCTCGGGGAGTTCGATGTCGTTCTCTGCCGAAACGTGCTTTCCACCTTGACCGAGCCGGCCCAGGAAACTGCGGCCAAAACCCTGTCGCGCGCGCTGGCGCCGAACGGCGTGTTGATGGTCGGCGCGAACGAGCGGGTTCCGGACAAACGCGCCTCTCTCATCCCCGCCAAGTATATCCGCGGCGCCTTTCGCGCCGCACCGCCCGCCGCGACGGCGGCGGCTTAGTCCGATCACAAAAGGCTGAAGGGATCCCCCGAAGGCGGCGGCGCCAACACCTGCGCCTGCTGGCGACATCTCCTTCAAAAAGAGAAACACGGCGCGGGCAATCCCCGCCGGGTTTTCGCCATCTGAACGGTTCAGGCGCTACAGCAAGTTTGGAGCAAACGGACTCGTTTGCGAACGGATACTTGCTCTAAAACAAGGATCTAAAGCGACGGTCTGGAGTGTAACGAAAGAACGACGCTTTAGGCGGCCTGG
>CAYYNG010000295.1:0-3481 GCA_964472435.1 uncultured Hyphomonadaceae bacterium
AAGGCCGAAAAATGGAGGCCCCGACCGGAATCGAACCGGTGTACACGGATTTGCAGTCCGCTGCGTCACCACTCCGCCACAGGGCCTCGAAAAGGTGAACTGAGCGACATATCAGGCGGGGCCGATCGGCGCAATCGCTTCGCGCGGCCATTGAACCCCCGGCGGCCACGGGCTAAGCGGCGCTGTCGAACACTCGCCAATGGGGCCCGTCCGTATGGATTTCGAAACCGCTCGCCGGAACATGGTGGACAGCCAGGTTCGGCCTAATGATGTAACCGCGCCCGAGATCGTCGCCGCGATTCTCGCAACCCCGCGCGAGCGCTTCGTCCCGAAGTCGCGCCAAGCGCTGGCTTATTCCGAAACCGAGATCGAGACCTCGCCGGGCCGCGCGCTTTGGATCCCGCGCGATTTCGCAAAACTCGTCAGCGCCGCCGCCCCCGAACCGTCCGACGTCGCTTTGATCGTTGGCGCCGGGGCGGGATATGAGACGGCGGTTCTGAGCCACCTGACGGCGATGGCCATCGGCCTTGAGGCGGACGCCGACCTCGTCTCCCGGACCTCGGATCTCCTCCTGGAGCTTGGCATTGACCGCGCCGTGATCGTGGAGGGCGACCTCGGCGCGGGCCTTCCCGACCAGGCGCCGTTCGACATTATCTTCATAAACGGCATGGTTGAGACCGTACCCGACGCCTGGCGCGAGCAGTTGTCGGAAGGAGGGCGGTTGGTCTTGGTCGAGGCGCTCGACGCCGATCTCGGCCGGGCCAAGGTTTATACGCGATCGGGCGACGCCGTGTCCGCCCGGGGCGTGTTCGACGCAACGCCGCCGATATTCGCGCAGTTCGACCGGGCCCCGGGCTTCGTCTTCTAGCACGCATCCTGCATCACCGTTTTAGGTTGCGCCGATTGCGCAACGCACAGTCAAAGAGTGAACAGTGTTCACTTGAGGATTGGGCTAGGCTAGACATGGCCATGTGTAGATCAACGGGGAGGGCGGAATGACCCTGAGAATAATGATCGCGTGCTGCATGGCGGGCGGGTCGGCGCTTGGCGGCGCGGCGCAGGCTCAAACCTTGCCGGACGCCTTGGCGTCAGCCTATCGCACCAACCCCCAGCTGCAGGCGCAACGGCGCGAGACGCGGGTAGCCCAAGAGCAGCTTTCGCAGGCGCGAGGGCAGGGGCGCCCGCAAGTCGAGTTGACCGGGCAATATGGCTACGACAACACCCAAACAAATGTACCGTTCAACCCGAACGAGGGCGAACGGCAGATCGGGTCCGCCGCCTTCGAAGCGAGCCAGCCGCTCTATACGGGCGGCCGGGTCGGCGCCGGCATTCGACAAGCGCGGGCGGGCATCAGCGTCGCCGACGCCGAGGAGGAAAGCCTCGTCCAAGACATCTTCCTCCAAACCGTGACCGCCTATGTGGATGTTCGGCGCGATCGCGAGGCGCTGCGGATCCAGGAAAGCAGCGTCGGGCTCCTGGAGGAGCAGCTTCGTGCGGCGCGCGACCGGTTCGACGTCGGGGAGGTGACCCGCACCGACGTCGCCCAAGCCGAGGCGCGTTATGAGGGCGCCATCGCCAATCGCGCCGCGGCTGCCGCGCAGCTCGAGGCGAGCCGCGCAACCTACATGTTCCTTGTCGGAGAGCTGCCCCAAGAGCTGATGCCGCCGCCGCCCGCGCCGGATCTTCCGCCGACGTTCGAGCTCGCCGTGGACGTGGCGAAGGCCCAGAACCCCGATGTGCTCGCGGCGCAAATGAACGAGGAGGTGGCGCAGGAGGGCATCGCCGCAGCCCGCGCCAATTTCAATCCTGAGCTCTCTCTTGTCGCTTTGGCCAATGCGACGCGGATCTTCGAACAGGATTTCACCAACACCCAGTTCGGCTTGGTCGCGCAGGCGCGGATCCCGCTCTATCAGGGCAATATCGTCCAGAGCCAGGTCCGGGAGGCGCGGCTGAACCGCGAGGCCGCCCGCGATGCGACCGACAATGCTGAACGCCAAGTCGTCGCCGAGGTCTCGCAAGCCTGGTACAGCCATATCGCTGCTCTGCGGGCGATCGAAGCTTCGCGTCGACAGGCGGAGGCGGCGCAGATCGCCTTCGAGGGCGGCCAAGAGGAGTTGGCTGTCGGGGTTCGGACCACCCTAGACGTCCTCGACCAGGAGCAGGACCTTTTGGAGGCCCGCCTCCAGGTCGTAGAGGCCGAACGGGACGCCTATGTCGCCGCCCACGATCTGCTGCGGGCCATGGGCGCGCTGACCCCCGCTAATCTCGGATTAGCCGTGCGGTAAGCGCGGCGGCGGGCCCCCGGGTCCTGGTTAAGGTTGTAAGGCGCTGTTAACCGTCTCGGTCTACGCCTGTTAATACGTTAACGAATCGACGGGTGTCGAAGGGGTTGCATTATGGCTGAACAAGCTCCCAAAGAGCCGACAATGGAGGAAATCCTCTCCTCCATCCGCCGCATCATCTCAGAAGAGGGCGCGCCGCAAGACGCTCCCTCCGCCGTGGCGACGCCGGCGCCGCCAGCCGACCCCGCCGCTGCCGACAATGACGATTTCGACGCCCTGACGGCCGAGGACGTGCTGAGCGCCCGCACCGAGACGGTTGAAGAGGTCGACGACCTCCTTGACGAATTCGATGAATTCGACGCGTTCGACGACCTCGAAGAGGTGCAGTTGACCGCCGATCCCGCAACCGGCGCTCCGGTCGAGCCGCCCGCGGACGCCGCCGAGCCGTCGCACCCGCCGTTCGAAACCCGCGAGTCGATCGAACCGACGCCGGCCCCATATCCCTCGCAACCGACCCACGAAACGGAGCCTGAAATGCCTGCCACCGCGAAGTACCAGCAAACCGTTTTGACCGAGGAAGAAACGGCCGATCGGGCGGCCGGCGCTCTTGGGAAGCTAATCGCCTCCATGGATCTCGGCGGCGAGAACACGATCGAGGCGCTTGTCCGAGAAATTCTGAAGCCGATGATCAAAGATTGGCTGGATACGAACCTGCCCGGCATTGTCGAGCGCCAGGTGGAGGCCGAGGTCCAGCGGATCGCCAAAATGGCGCGCTAGCCGCTCCGAACCAAGTTGCTATAGGAGAAAGCGCGTCCGGGGCCCCCGGCGCGCTTTTTCTATTGGATGATCGCCGAATATGCTGGACCAACACTTCAACCCGAACACGGCCGAGCCGGAGATCTATCAGCGCTGGGAGGAGGCGGGCTGCTTCAAGCCGTCGGGCGACACGAGCGCCGAAGCATACTCGATCGTCATCCCCCCGCCGAACGTCACCGGCGTCCTGCACATGGGCCATGCGCTCAACAACACGCTGCAGGACGTGCTGATCCGCTTCAATCGGATGCTGGGAAAAAACGTCCTTTGGCAGCCCGGCGCCGACCATGCGGTGATCGCGACTCAGATGGTGGTCGAGCGCCTGCTCGCCGAAGATGGAAACTCGGATCGCCGCTCAATGGGTCGCGAGGCCTTCATCGAGCGCG
>CAYYNG010000296.1:0-3479 GCA_964472435.1 uncultured Hyphomonadaceae bacterium
CTGGACGCCGCCCTAGCCCTCGGCCCGGCCGCCCGCGCCCGCCTCGGCCCAGGCGGCGAAGTCCGCCACCACGATCCGGCGCGCCGCGGGGTCGACCTCCGGCGCGGCGGCTTCAGTGAACGGCACGAAGACGGTCGGCCCCCCGCCGGCGGGCGCGATCTCCAAAAGGTCGCCGGCCCCGAAGTTTTGAACCGCCCTTAGCGATCCGATCGTCTCGCCCGCGGGCGAGACGATCGCGGCCCCGACCAGATCCTCGACATAGTATTCGTCCTCGGCGTCGAGGGCCGGCAGGCGCGCGCGGGGCACGAACACGCCCTCGCCCCGCATCGCATCCCAAGCCTCTTTGCTGCGCGGCTCTCGCGGCGTGACGATGAAATGAGACTTAGCGGCCCGCCATTTCAACGGCGAAAGAAGCGGCGCGCCCGCCTCGTCCAAGAAATCGCCGTAGGCGAAGCAGGCTTCGGGATCCTCGGTCAAGCTCTGCAGGCGGACATCGCCGCGCACGCCGTGGGCGCCCAGCAGCCGGGCCACTTGCACCAGATTGTCGGTCACTGCAGGCAGACGACGTCGGAAAGGGCGCGGCAATCATCGTCGCAGACCGAGCGCCCGTCGGCGTTCACCGTCTCCCCGGGCACGGCGACGACGGAATTATAGACCGCGCCGCGCAGGCCGCTCGCCCGGCAAAAGGCCTCCGCCGCCGCCTCGCCGCATCCCCCGCCGCGCCGGAGGCATTCGTCGATCCGCGTTCCGCCGGCTTGGGGCCGCGCGAAAAAGACGCTGCCCTCGCCGAGATGGCCGCCGGCGGCGTCGTAAATGGTCTCAACCGGGGCGTCGGCGATGTCCACGTGCGGGCGCACCGAACTCACGAGATCGTCCAGCGCGAGATCGCCGAGATCGTCGAGACTGCTCGCCGCCACCTCGCACTTGCCGCGGAAGCCCGTGCTGTCGCAGAGGAGCCAGCGGCCGAAATTGACCTGGATCGAGCTCGCCTCATTCGCGAAATCCCGATCGTGGAGATCCGCCAGGGGGCCGTCGAGACCGAGATAGGGGCCCTTCTGATCGCGGTCTGCGAACAAGGCGATCCCGTAGCCGCCCGGTCCTTTCTCATAATCGGTAAGCTCGATCGACGAGATGTTGCCGCTGAGGCCGAACTCGCGCAGATCGGTCACCGCGGCGTCGAGATAGGCGCAGCGATCGGTGAACGCGCGCCCGGAGCAGACCCGCCAGACACCGGAATGGATCTGAACGCTGCGCGCGCGATCTTCGAACCCTGTGCCGTTGAGGGAGGCCGTCGTTGCGCTGAACGCCATCGACTCGCCGCGAAACCCGCGGCTGCGGAAGAGGATGATCGGCGGGGTCTCCGCCTCGTCCATGGCCGACTCCGCCGAAACGGGCCGCACCGAGGAGACGTCGTTATTGAGGCCCAGCATGCCGAGATCGCTCGCGCGGTCGGAGATCACGCGGCAATCGCCTCGAAAGTTGGGCTCCGAGCAAAGCTCCCACGCGCCCGAGCGCACATTTACAGATGAGGCGCGGTCGTCGAACCGGAGCGCGCCGAGGCGCGGCTCGCTGCCGGTCACCGGCTGCGGAGCCCCGGAGAACCCGGCGCCGTCATAAAGCACGATCTCCGGCCGTTCGGTCTGGGCCGAAGCGGCGGCGGCGAGGCAGGCGGCCGCGAACAAACCGGCCGTCGGGCGGAAAGCAGGCGTCATCTGTCATAGTCCCTGTGCGCGCATGGTTGCGCCCCCAAAGGATATATCACCGCAAAACTTAAGGCCCGCCAACCGCCTGAAGGCGCCTTGGCGCTAGGCCTCGGCTTTCTCGCCATCGTCGTCGCCGGCCGCCTCGGCGGGCGCCTCCTCCTCGGGGGCGTCTGCGGCGGCCGCTTCCGCTTCGGCTTCAGCGGCGGCGCGGGCCTTTTCGGCCTGCTCTTCAGCGCGTTCTTTGGCCTTCGCGCCGGGCTCGCCTTTTTGCGGGTTGTTTCCGTGCTCCCAGGCGTAGATCGGCGCGTCGGCGTCTTCGAGCGTGATCTGCGAGAGGAACCGGGCCACGCGATCGGTGGGTTTTGCGCCTTTCTTCACCCATTCGGCCGCCTTGAGGGCGTCGATCTTCACGCGCTCTTCGGAATCCTTCGGTTGGCGCGGGTCGTAGGTGCCGATCCTCTCAATAAAGCGGCCGTCGCGGGGCGCGCGGCTGTCGGCGACGACGACGCGGTAGAAGGGACGTTTCTTGGACCCGCCGCGGGCGAGCCGGATCTTGAGGGCCATGGTGTGTTCTCCTTGAGTGTCTTATGGCGTCTTTTTTTGTGTGCTCGGGGCTGTTCGGCGGCCATGGCCGCCGGCCCCTGCGCCTTCGCGTCGCTCGTGCAAGAGGTCGGCCTGGCGTTCAGGTTGGATCAGGTGGGGTCGCCCTCCCGGATCCGTTCATGGTGGCGGATGACTTCGGCCACAATGAAATTGAGGAACTTTTCGGCAAATTCCGGATCGAGCCCGGATTCGTCGGCGAGGGCGCGCAGGCGCGCGATCTGTTCGGCCTCGCGGGCCCGGTCCGCCGGCGGCATGTCGTGTGCGGCTTTGAGCTCGCCGACGGCCTTGGTGATCTTGAACCGCTCCGCCAGCGTGTGGAGGAGCACCGCGTCGAGATTGTCGATCGAGGCGCGCAGGGCGGCGAGGGTATCGGTTGGAGAGGTCATTTTTTCGGGCCGCCCAAGCCCGGCGGCAGGCCGGGGCCGCCGAGGCCTGGCAATCCGCCCCCGCTCGCAGGGGCCCCGCCGAGGCCCGGCAATTGGCCGCCGCCCGCGCCCGGGGCGCCGCCGAGTTTCGCCAAGTCCGCCGGCGAAACGCCCGCCTGGCCCATGGCGCCCATCATCCCCTTCATGCCGCCCTTGCCGAGCTTCTTCATCATGCCGGCCATCTGTTTGTGCATTTTGAGGACTTTGTTGACATCCGAGACCTCGACGCCGGCGCCCGCCGCGATGCGCTTGCGGCGCGAGGCGTTGAGGAGGGCGGGCTTCTTCCGCTCTTGTTTGGTCATCGATGAGATGATCGCCTCTTGGCGCTTGAGGACCTTGTCGTCCATGCCCGAGGCTTCCATAGCGGCCTTGGCTTTCTTCGCGCCGGGAAGGAGGCCCATGATGCCGCCGAGCCCGCCCATGCGCTGCATCTGCTTGAACTGTTCGGCCAGATCGTCGAGGTCGAACTGCCCCTTGGCCATTTTCTTGGCCATGCGCTCGGCTTTTTCCGCATCGAGCTGGTCGCCGGCCTTTTCGACGAGGGAGACGATGTCGCCGCGGCCGAGGATCCGGCCGGCCAGGCGTTTGGCGTCGAAGACGTCGAGCCCGTCGAGCTTCTCGCCCGTGCCGAGGAATTTGATGGGCAGGCCTGTCACGGCGCGCATGGAAAGCGCCGCGCCCCCGCGCCCGTCGCCATCCATCCGGGTGAGGACAAGGCCGGTGAGCTTCAGGCGCTCGTTGAAGCGTT
>CAYYNG010000297.1:0-3464 GCA_964472435.1 uncultured Hyphomonadaceae bacterium
GCTCGCCCGCCTCAATGTCGACACCGGCGTCGCGATAGGAAAGAGGCGGTTTATCGGTTTTCGTCATAGCGGGGGCGTTATCTTGGGGAAACTTCAGAGGCCAGCGAGCGGAGCGGTTCCGGGGCGGGCGGCGGCCTGCTAAAGACGGCCGTGAAAAATAGGATGTGGGAATGATTCGACGTTTGTTCGTGCTCCTCTCGGCGGCGGTCTTCGCCTGCTCCGGGGCCCTCGCAGATACCCGCGACGTCTACACGATCACCGACATCCCTGTAGATGAGGCGGCGGATTCCGTCATCGAGGCCCAGCAACTGGCGTTCTCATCGGCTCGTCTCGCCGCGGCTCGGGCGCTGATCTACAAGCTCACGCTTCCCGAAGACCGCGACGTCGCAGGCGGCGTCTTCATTGATCAGGCGCTCGCCGAGCAATGGGCCGCCGCCGTGGATGTCCAAGAGGAAGTGCGGGGCGGGGGGCGCTATCGCGGCATTCTCTCGGTCGTGCTCAATCCGCGCTTTGTCCGTCCGTTCCTGCAGCAGCGGGGCGTCGCCTTCGTCGACACCCAAGCGCCGCTGGCGCTCTTGGCCCCCAGGGCCCCGGAAACGGAGCTGCTCGATTGGCGCGCCGCGTGGGGCGAGGGCGACAGCCTGCCGCTTGCGCCCTATGTCACAGCGCTCGCAAATTATGACGGGGCGACGGAGTGGCTCGATCTCGAAGAAGAAGCGGCGTCCGTCGGCGCCCAGCGCGGGGTGATCGCAACGCTTTCGGGCGGCCCCGGCGCCTATCGGGTCCGCTTGTCCGTCGTGACCGCGACCACCGTTCAAGATCTTGGCGTCACCGCCCCGGAACCCGATCTCGAAAGCGCGGTCCGGGCCGCGACGCGGCGGCTGGATACGGCATGGAAGCGTCAGGCCGTCGTCCGCAGCGGCGAGCAGACCCTGGTCACAGCCGGCGTGTTCTATCGGTCTCTGCCGGAATGGAACACGTTGCGCCGGGCGCTCGCCGAATCGCCTCTGGTGGCGGAGTTCCAGGTTGCGGCGCTCGCCCGCGACGGGGCGCTGGTCTCCTTCGCCTATTCCGGGGAGCTCGAGCGCTTGATGCGGGACCTTCGACAAAGGGGCGTGCAGCTCGACACCGATCCGGCGGGCTGGACCCTCACATCGGCGGTGACGGCGGGGCGATGACGAAGGACCCCGGCAAAGCGGACGGGGGGCAGCTTCATTTCGCGTTTCCGAGCCCCGAGATCGGGTTTTCGGACCTCATTGAAACACCCGCCAACCGATCGGCGCTGCAGGCAATTGGAAACTGGCGGGCCTGGCCCGGCCCGGTCCTCTGTCTCGCCGGGCCGCCGAAATGCGGTGCGACCACAACGGCGCGCGCCTGGGCGCGGGAGGTCGGCGCGGCCTTCTACGCCGCCAAGACGTTCGACGCCGCGCCGCTGAATGAGATCGAGGCCGCCTCGGCCCGGATGGTCATCGACGACGCGTCCGAGATCGGCTGCGGCGACCGCCTGCTCAGCGTTTTGAACTTCGCCGCCGGCCAGACGGGGCGGCTTTTGTTGACGGCGCACAGCCGTCCTTCGGCCTGGTGTTCCGTCTCGGCCGATTTGGCGTCTCGCTTGGGCGCGCTCCCGGTCGTGGAGATCGGCCCGCCAGACGAGGAGATGATCGCGCGCCGCCTTGTCGCCGGGGGCGCCCGGCGGCATCTCAAGCTGTCGGAAAACGCGGTTCGGTATTTAACCGCGCGGCTCGATCGGTCATATGCCGAGGTTGAGCGGTTCATCGAGGCGCTCGACCTCGCCGTTCGCCGAACCGGCCGGCCGCCGACCCGGTCTTTGGCGCGCGAGGTGTTGGAGGCGTCCGGGGGCGCTCCCGAACCCGCGGACGAAGACTAAGGAGGAGACGGACGCAAGATGGACGATACCGATCGATCGGCCGCCGAGCTGATCACATCGCCCGATCGCTTCTTCAATCGCGAGCTGTCTTGGCTCGATTTCAACGCGCGGGTTTTGGAGGAGGCGGCGAACCTAAGCCATCCTTTGTTGGAGCGGCTGCGGTTCTTGTCGATCTCTGCGAGCAATCTCGATGAATTCTACATGGTTCGCTATGCCGGTCTCCGCGAACAGGTGCGCGCCGGGATAACGCGGCCGAGCCAGGATGGCCGAACTCCCGCTCAGCAAGTCGCGGCGGTGCAGGAGGTGGCCGCCCGGCTGATCGAGGATCAACAGACCCGCTGGAAGGCGCTGCTTCCCGAACTTGGGCAGGCGGGCATCAAGCTTCTGCGTCCGTCGGATGTGAGGAAGGCGGATCGAGCGGCGCTGCAAGCGGCCTTCGAACAGTCGGTTTTTCCGATCCTCACGCCCCTGGCCGTCGACCCCGCCCATCCGTTCCCGTTCGTCCCGAACCGCGGATTCGCCATCGCGCTGAGCCTTGTTTCGGAGGACGAGACCGAGGCGATGACGGGCATTGTGCCCATGCCCGCCTTCGCCGCGCGGTTTCTGAGGCTGCCCGACGGCCGGAACGGCGAGGCGCGGTTCGTGGCGCTCGAGGACGTCATCCCGATGTTCCTCGATCTTCTTTACCCAGGGTTCAAAGAGACCGGCCGCTGCCTGTTCCGGATCGTTCGCGACAGCGATATCGAAATCGAGGAGGAGGCCGAAGACCTCATCCGGGAGTTTGAAATCCTCCTTCGCCGCCGCCGCCGCGGCCGCATCGTGCGAATCAAAATCGACAAGAACGCGCCTCCCGCGCTGCGCGATTTGATCCTGCGCGAGATCGGCGCGGAGCCCGAAGACGTCGTGCCCATCGACGGCATGATCGGGCTCGCCCAGCTTACGGAACTGATCCTGGACGAGCGGCCGGATCTGCAGTTCCCGCCCTACGAGCCGCGCTATCCCGAGCGCATTCGCGAGCATGGCGGCGATTGTTTCGCCGCCATCCGCCAGAAAGACTTCATCGTCCACCACCCCTACGAGTCCTTCGACGTCGTCGTTCAGTTCATTCGCCAAGCGGCGCGGGACCCGGACGTCGTTGCGATCAAGCAGACGCTCTACCGTACAAGTGCGAACTCTCCCGTCGTCGCGGCGCTCGTCGAGGCGGCGGAGGCGGGCAAGAGCGTCACGGCGCTGGTCGAGATCAAAGCGCGCTTCGATGAAGAGGCGAACTTGCGCCTCGCCCGCGATCTGGAACGGTCGGGCGTCCAAGTCGTCTATGGTTTCATCGAATACAAGACCCACGCCAAGGTCAGCTTGGTCGTGCGGCGCGAGGAGGGGGCGCTGCGGGCCTACACCCATTTCGGCACCGGCAATTACCACCCCTTCACGGCCCGCATCTATACAGACCTCTCGCTCTTTACGGCGGATGAAGCGCTCGGCCGGGACGCGGGGCGGTTGTTCAACTATGTCACGGCCTATCGAGAGCCGCCGGAGCGCGGCCCGGAGCTGGAAAAGCTCGCCATGTCGCCCCGCACCT
>CAYYNG010000298.1:0-3453 GCA_964472435.1 uncultured Hyphomonadaceae bacterium
TTCGACCAGCTGCCAGAGGTCGGCGACCCAGAGAAACCAACGATGGTGTTCTTCATCGACGAGGCCCACCTCCTCTTTAAGAACGCGCCGCGCGCGCTGCTTGATAAAGTCGAACAAGTCGTCCGCCTCATCCGGTCCAAGGGCGTCGGCGTTTTCTTCGTCACCCAGAACCCCAGGGACCTGCCGGAGTCGGTCCTCGCCCAGCTCGGCAACCGGATCCAACATGCGCTTCGGGCCTACACGCCGGCCGAGCGCAAGGGCGTGCGGGCGGCGGCCGAGAGCTTCCGCGAGAACCCGGACTTCGACACCGAGACCGTGATCACCGAGCTCGGCGTGGGCGAGGCCTTGGTCTCGAGCCTCGATGAGAAGGGCCGCCCGGGCGTCGTGCAGAAAACCTTGATCCGGCCGCCGAGCTCCCGGCTCGGACCGGCGACGGACGCCGAACGCCGCGCGCAAATGCGTGAAAGCCCCGTCTTCGGCCAATACGATGAAGCTGTTGATCGCGAGTCGGCCTACGAGCTTTTGAAGAAGCGCGAGATCGAAGCGGCCGAGGCGGCCGAGCGTCTTGCCGAGGAAGAAGAGCGCGCCGAACGCGAGGCGGCGGCGGCCAAGGCGCGCAAACGGCGCTCGTCCCGCCAAACGCCGACGGAAGCGGCCATCAAGACGGTGACCCGCACCGTCGCCCGCGACATCACCAAGTATGTCCTCCGCGGCATTTTCGGCGGCCGGAGGCGTTAGGGTCCAAAATCAATCAAAACGACCGGACATCGCCGAAACCGGATCTAACGAAACGCTTGAACAAGGTCACGCCCGACTCAACCAAACGGGGTGTCGAGTTTATCGTTCAGAGCCGATAACTTGTCCGGTCGAGTTTCGACACCGCGAATAGTCTTCCATCGCCGCTGCAGTCGCTCGAAAATCTGATGTGAGCCTATCTGGTGCGCTTCCAATGCCTGAGTCAGACTTGGCGGCGGCCTCGATGCCCTGCGCCGTTTGGGCGAGCTGCGCCGCGCCCACGCTAAGGCACATGGATTTCAAGGCGTGGGCGGCTTGGGCCGTGGCGATGGCGTCCCCCTCGGCGACGGCGGCCTGGACCTTGGCGATCGCGTCGGGCGCTTTCGCTTCGAACATCGACCAGACTTTTGAAAGAAGGTCGCGACCAGTGCGGGCGCCGGTGTTCGTCAACATGGCGAGCGTGGCTTGATCTAAAACCTCGATGTCGAGATCGGCGGCGATCAACGATGGCTGCGGTTCCGGTCGGGGTTGCGCTGCAGTTCCGGCGAGGGCTTGGGCCAGCCGGTCGATGGTAAAGGGTTTGGCCACATGCGCGTTCATGCCGGCCTCGCGCCAGGCGTCGGCGCCGAGGCCCGCCACTTGCGCTGTGAGCGCGATTATGGGGGTGGCGTCGCCGGCCGCGCGGATACGGCGGGCCGCTTCGTAGCCGTCCATCTCCGGCATGGAGCCATCCATGAGGATGGCGTCGAAGCGCCCGCTCTCGGCGGCCTCGACAGCGGCGCGGCCGTCTTCGACGAAGTCTGCATCGACACCGAGCGTCGCAAGCGCTTCGCGCAGAACTTCACGGTTCACCGCATTGTCGTCGGCGGCGAGCACGCGCCAGCCGTTGAATTGGCCGGGCGCTGCGGAGACGTCTGCGAGGGACGCCTCTACCCGCCAGTCGCCGGTTTCAATCCGGTCCAGAGCGTCGGCGATCGCCGCGCGGGTCGGCGGCAACGGCAAGGCGCGGGCCGCGACGCCACGGCGAATGAGCTCGTCCACACGGCTGTCGCCGATATCGGCGGCGCAGAGGATCGGCGGACCGCCTGGACCGCCGGCGCTCCGGTCCAACGCCGAGGATGCGGTGATCACAAGATCGGCGGTTTCACGCGTCGCGCCACCGAGTTCGGACACGTTCAGCGCGACCACGCGGGCCCCGAGCCCCGCAAACGCCTGCTCGAGCGCCCTGCTCTGTAGCGGACCCAGCCCGGCAATGGCCACGGTGCGCCCCGCGCCAACTGCGGCCGAATAGGGGCTCGGTTCGGCGCAGGCGAGCGGAAGGCGCACCTCGAACGTCGCGCCAGCGCCCACCTGGCTGCGCGCGGCGATCGTCCCGCCCATGGCGTCGACGAGGCGCCGGCAGACCGCAAGGCCCAGCCCCGTGCCGCCGAAGCGCCGCGTTGTCGATTGGTCGGCTTGAGAGAAGGCGTTGAAGATCGTTTCGAGCTTGTCGGCGGGGATGCCGACGCCCGTGTCCTCGACCTCGATCCGTAGCACGTCGTCCGCTCGGGAGATCCGGATCTCACCGCCCCCTGTCTCGGTGAACTTGAGCGCATTGTTGACGAGATTGGTGAGCACTTGCCCGAGCCGCGTCGGGTCGCCGATCAGCGCGGTCGGAATGTCTGGCGCGATATAAACCGCAAGCTCCAGGGACTTTTCCCGCGCCCGCTCCCAGAAGAGGCAGGCGGTGTTGTCGACCAGATCATCGATCGAAAACGGAACGGCTTCGATCTCGAGCTTTCCGGACTCGATCTTCGATAGATCCAGAATGTCGTTGATAATGGCGAGAAGGCCTTCGCCGGAGCGTTGGATAATGTCGGCGTAGCGGCGATGCCGCGGGCTCAAGTCGGCCGAGGCAAGCAGTTCGGCCATGACCAGCATGCCGTTCATAGGCGTGCGGATCTCGTGGCTCATGGTGGCGAGGAAGTCGGATTTCGCAGCGTTCGCGGTTTCGGCCTTGGTCTTGGCGCGATTGAGGTCGCGGGTGCGCAGCTCGACGGTCTCCTCTAGCGTCTCCATATGTCGGGCGATGCGGGCGTCGCGGTCGCGAATGCCGCCCAGCATGCGGTTGAACGCGGCCGCGAGCACGCCGGTTTCATCATTCGCACCGAGTGGCATCTCCTGATCGAACTCGCCCCGCTCGCCGACAAACGCCATTCGGGCCGCTAGATCTTGCAGCGGCGCGGTCAGGCGCGAGACGAAGACCTGGACCGCGAGCAGGCCGAGGCCGACCGCGAGCAGGGCCCCCGTCGCCGCATCGCGGAGGCGGCTCGCGAGCGTGTCGCGTAGATCTTGGGTGTCGGCGAGGAAGCTGAGCCGGCCAACGGTCCGGCCGCCGCGAACGATCGTTTTGTCGACCTGCAGGGCGCGGGCGCGATAGATCTCAAGCATCGACATCTCCGCCGCCGCCCCGTCTCGGTGCAGAAGCAAGACACCTGAGCCGATCTCAGCCAAGGCGCCGCTCGGCCCCTGAACCTGGGCATGCAGCACGCCTGGCAAGTCGCGTACGCCGCGCAGGTGGAGCATGACGCCGCGCCGATCTTCAGAGGCCACGGCGTCGGCCATCGCGGCGGCGTAAACGGACGCAGACCCCGCGAGCAGCGCGCGCTTAGCAGCGACTTCCCGCTCAAAAGCCGACCAAGCACCGACCGCGGAGACAGCCATGATCGCCGCGAAAAC
>CAYYNG010000299.1:0-3440 GCA_964472435.1 uncultured Hyphomonadaceae bacterium
GAAGGCCGAGACGTCCGCGATGGCGACAAAGACCCGCCACCCGTCCTCTAATTCTTCGGCCCAGACCGCGTCGTCATGGTCGCGCGCATCGGACGGGTCGATGGTGATCAGAGGAATGTCGCGCAGGTCGTGCCGAACCGCGTCTATTTCGGGGTTGGCGCCGGCTTCTTCGAGGACCTCCTCTGGGAAAGAATCCGGAATGCCATGGGCGTGGATCGCAAGGAGGCTTGCCGCTTTCGGGTCGCCCGCTTTGCCGATCACCTCTTTCACGACGCCGAAGCGTGGCCCGAACTCCCGCCGCCGTCTGCCCCGGGTCGGCTTGGGCGCGGCGCGAACGAGGTCGCCATCCTCCGCGCCAGCGGTGTTGTCATGGGGCTCGATCACAAGCTCGCGTCTATCTTTTCGTGAGGCGGATACGACCCGCCCGCCGCGGAAACCCATCGTGTAGAGCCCGAAAAACTCAACGCTTTCCCGAGACTCCAAGCGTTTGATCATGCGCCCGCGCCATCCCGCCGGGCTCTCTGCGAGCTTGCAGAGCGCGCGGTCGCCGGCCTTCGGCGCGGGCTCCCGCCGCCTGCCGAGAACGCCAGCATAGACGATCTCCGGGCCGTAGGGACCGTCCTGGCCCAGCGCCCGGCCGATCAGGTCGCCGTTCTCATCGACGCGCTCGAATAGGACGACGGTCGTCGTGGGCGGCCGGTCGGCATTGGCCCAGGCGCGTTTGCCGGTGCGTTCAAGAACGCCTTCAGATTCAAGGTCTTGCAAAATGCCGCGCAGCGCAGCGCGGTCGGAGCCTTTGACGCCGAGCCCGCGGGCGATGTCGCGTTTCGTCGTCGCATCAGGGTTGGCGGCGATGAAATCGAGAACGGTTTGTCGGGAAAGCGTGGTCATCAACCCCGCGCCATAGCAGGGTTCAGGCTTGCTGGCTTCCCTCATTCCGCACGGCTGCAGGCGGCGCTACTTCTTCGCCGGGGCCTTTTTTCTCGCCGCCGGTTTCTTCTTGGCGGCGGGCTTCTTCTTCCCGCCCTTCTTCGCTTTCTCCGCCAGCAGCTCCAGCGCTTGGTCCGGGTTCACATCCTCCGGCGGCCACTCTTTCGGCAGGGTCGCGTTGTTCTTGCCGTGCTTCACATAAGGGCCGTAGCGGCCTTCGAGCACCTGGATCGGTTCGCCGTCTTCCGGGTGCGCGCCAAGATCCTTCAGCACTTTCGCCTGCCCGCCCCGTTTGAAGGCGGCGCCGGAGCGTTTGTCGGCGATCAGCGTCACCGCACGGTTGAGACCGACCTCGAACACCTCGTCTACGGACGGCAGATTCGCATAGGTCTTAAGATGCTGCACATAGGGACCATAGCGGCCGATATTGGCCAGGATTGGCTCGCCGTCTTCGGGGTGGGCGCCGACTGTGCGGGGCAGGGAAATGAGCTGGACGGCTTTTTCGGGCGTCAGCGCGGCGGGATCCCAGCCTTTCGGGACGCTTGCCCGTTTCGGTTTCTCACCATCCTCGCCTTCGCCGAGCTGCAGATAGGGGCCGAACCGGCCGGAGCGAAGCGTGATCGGCAGGCCGGTTTCGGGGTCGACACCGATCTCTTCGCCCTCCGGGTTGATTGCGTTCTCTGCTTCCGCATCCACCGAGAACGCCCGCGTATACTTGCATTCGGGATAGTTGGAGCATCCGACGAAGGCGCCGTGCCGTCCGAGTTTCAGCGAGAGTTCGCCCTCATTGCAGAGCGGGCAGAGGCGCGGGTTTGCTTTCTCGTTTCCATCCGCATCGATTGCGGGAAAGACGTAAGGGCCGAGCGCTTCGTTCAGAGCGTCGAGGACCTCCGAAACGCGAAGGTCTTTCGTTTCGCCGAGGGCCTTCTGAAATTCCGTCCAGAACTGGCGCAGGAAGGCTTTCCAATCGAGCTTGCCGTCAGAGATGACGTCCAGCTGCTCTTCCAGCGCGGCGGTGAAATCGTACTCCACGTAACGCTCGAAGAAATTCTCAAGGAACGCGGTGACCAGCCGGCCTTTATCCTCTGGGATCAGACGGTTTTTCTCGAGCCGCACATAGTCCCGATCCTGCAAGGTCGACATGGTGGAGGCGTAGGTTGAGGGGCGGCCGATTCCGAGCTCCTCCAAGCGCTTCACAAGGCTCGCTTCGGAGTAGCGGGGCGGGGGTTCCGTGAAATGCTGGTCGGCTTTCGCGTCGATCAGGTCGGCGTGCTCGCCTTGCTTGACCTTCGGCAGCCGCGCGTCTGCATCGTCATCGTCCGCGTCGTCTCGGCCCTCGGTGTAGAGTTTGATGAAGCCATCGAAGATCATGACCTGTCCGGTCGCCCTAAGGCCGGCCCGGCCGTCTTTGCCCCTGAGCTCTATGGTCGTCCGCTCGAACTGCGCAGCCTCCATTTGCGAGGCGACCGCGCGACGCCAGATCAGCGTGTAGAGCTTTTTGTGATCGGCGTCCTTCGCTTGGTAAGCCTCGGGACGAAGGCTGAAATCAGTCGGCCGGATAGCCTCGTGCGCTTCTTGAGCGTTCGCGGCCTTGGTGGCGTATCGGCGCGTTTTCTCCGGCAGGTAGCGCGCGCCATAATCGGAAGTGATCTGGTCGCGGGCGGCGGTGTAGGCCTCCTCGGCCATCTGAACCCCATCTGTCCGCATATAGGTGATGCGGCCCTCTTCATAGAGTTTCTGGGCCGCGGCCATTGCGCGTTTGGCGCCCATGCCGAGCTTGCGTGACGCTTCTTGCTGCAAGGTCGAGGTGATGAAGGGCGGCGGCGGGTTGCGTTTGACCGGTTTCGCTTCAACTGATGCGACGGAGAAGCCGCCCGATTTCACCGCAGTCAGCGCCTTCTCGGCGGTTTCGGCGTTTGGAAGGGAGAATTTCTTGAGCTTCTCACCATCCAGTTCGACGAGTTTCGCGTGGAAGTCCGATCCGTCCTTCGCCCGCAGCTCGGCGATGACGTCCCAATATTCCTGGGGCTTGAACGTCTCGATTTCGAGCTCGCGCTGGCAAATGATCCGAAGCGCAACGGACTGGACGCGGCCCGCCGAGCGGGAGCCCGGCAGCTTCCGCCAAAGGACCGGCGAAAGCGAGAACCCGACAAGGTAGTCAAGCGCGCGGCGAGCGAGGTACGCGTCGACCAGTTCTGCGTCGATATCCCGTGGCGCGTCCATCGCATCGGTGACGGCGCGCTTTGTGATCGCGTTGAAAACGACCCGCTCAATCGGGAAGTCCTTTTTCAGCGCACGGCGTTTCTTCAGCGCTTCGATAATGTGCCAAGAGATCGCCTCGCCCTCGCGGTCGGGGTCGGTGGCGAGAATCAGCTTGTCGGCGCCTTTCACCGCGTCCGCGATCTCTTTGATGCGTTTGGCCGATTGGCTGTCGGCCTCCCAAATCATCTCGAAATCATTGTCCGGATCGACGGAGCCGTCCTTCGAAGGCAGATGGCGGATATGGCCGT
>CAYYNG010000300.1:0-3421 GCA_964472435.1 uncultured Hyphomonadaceae bacterium
CGGCCCGTCCGGCGAGTAGAGCTTGTCGATACAGATCTCGGAGCGATGGGTGTTGCCCGTGACGTCGACCAAGAGGTGCCGCAACACGCGGTCGACGAGCCATGGCGGGATGGTGTCCGCCTCCGGGCCGGGAAGCTGGCTCAGCGCGATCTCCAGCTCGTAGAGAAGATCCGAGCGCGCCTCGTCGACCCGCGGCGCTTGACTGGTAGGTCCGATGAAGAGGCCCGAAAAGAAATAGCTGAGCGAGGGGTGGGTTTGCCAGAACCGGATCAACGAGCCGAGCACGTCGGGACGCCGGAGGAAGGGGCTGTCGGACGCCGTCGCCCCGCCAAGCGTGACATGGGCGCCGCCGCCCGATCCAAGCGGCCGGCCGTCGAGCATGAAGCCCGAGGCGTCGAGGCCGCATTGTCTCGCGTCCTTATAGAGCGCTTCGGTTTTGTCGCGCAGATGCGACCAGTCGGACGAGGGCTGGACATTGACTTCGATCACCCCGGGATCGGGCGTGACTTTGATCTCCGAAAAGCGTGGGTCCCGAGGCGGCGGGTAGCCCTCGATCCGAACCGGTTGGCCAAGCGACTCGGCGACGGTCTCGATCTCTGCGACGAGCTCGACATAGGCCTCGGCGGATCCCGTCGGCGGCAAGAAGACATTGAGGCGTCCCTCGCGGGGCTCGACGACCAACGCCGTGCGAACGGGCGGCGGCGCGCCGACCCCCGCCTGCGGCGTCGGATCGGGCGCGCGTGACGCCTCTGGTTCGCGATCCGACGGCCTTGTCGCTTTCTCTCCTCGTCTTTGACGTTGGATCGCGACATCGGGCAGCGGGCCGCGCGGCGTGAACGGATCGACGTCTTGCACGACCGGCGCGTTCAGCGGGCTGACATAGGGCAGCGACTTCATCGGCAAGCGGAACCCCGCGGGGCTGTCGCCGGGGGCCAGACACAATCTGCCCCGCCGCGTGCGCCAGATCTCCGAGAGCCATTGCACCGAGCGGCCGTGAGCGGCGTCCGCCTGTTGCGCCTGCAAGGGCAACACGAAGCCCCTGGGTCGACCGAGGCCGCGTTCGAAGACCCGCATGAGGCGATCGCGTTCCATTGGATCGTCGAGGCGTTCGTCGCCCGGCGTGATATTCTCCGGCAGAGTCCCTTCTTCCAGAAGGTGCGCCGCGGGATCTTCATAGACCGGCTGGGCGAACTCGGGCGCAAGGCCGAGCGCTGCGGCCAGCCCTGCCGCCAGCGCTTCCGCTTGCTCAAGATCGTTTGCCGTGGGCGTTTGGGTCTCTTCGGCGATGAGATCGGCGTTATTCCAAAGCGGCCGTCCATCATTTCGCCAGATGACGCTGTAGGCCCAACGGGGCAGGGGCTCTCCGGGGTACCATTTTCCCTGGCCGTGGGTGATCAGGCCGCCGGGCGCGAAAGTCGACAGGAGCCGCCGCGCCAGCTGATCCGCGTAGCGCCGTTTCGTCGGGCCGACGGCCTCGGTGGTCCACTCCTCGCCGTCGCGATCCGCCGCTGCGATAAAGGTCGGCTCGCCACCCTGGGTAAGACGAACATCCATCGATTGGAGTTGGGCTTCGACGGCCTCGCCGGCCCGGTCGACCGCCGCCCAATCGGTCTCTGTGAAGGGCGCGGTGATGCGAGCGGGCTCGCGAAGACGGGTCACCTGCATGTCGAACTCGAATGCGACCTCGCAGGGCTCCAGCCCGCCGGATATCGGCGCGGCCGATTGGGGCGACGGCGTCGCGGCCAGCGGTATGTGGCCTTCGCCGACAAAGAGGCCCGATGTCGCATCCAGCCCGACCCAGCCGGCGCCTGGCAGGAACGCCTCCGCCCAGGCGTGGAGGTCGGTGAAGTCTTCGTCCGGTCCGGCCGGCCCGTCCACCGGCTTCTCGTCGGCGGCCAGTTGGATGAGATACCCGGAAACAAAGCGCGCCGCGACGCCCACGCGCCGGAGGAGATTGACGAGGAGCCAGGCGCTGTCGCGGCAGGACCCCTTGGCGATCGTCAGCGTTTCCTCGGGCGTCTGAACGCCGGGCTCCATGCGCACGATGTAGCCCGCCGCCTTCTGCACGGTCTGGTTCAGCTCTACGAGAAAATCGACGGTGCGGAGGTCTTTCGTTTCGCCCGCACGCCAGAGGGCGGCCGCATCCGCCGCCAGGGCGTCGAACCTCGGGCCTGTTGCATCGACCGCCAAATAGGGGGCGAGGTCTTCTTTCAGCTCGGCGCCGTAGAGGAACGGCGCGTGGAACGCCTCGTCGTCCAAGAAGAAATCGAATGGGTTGATGGCGACCATGTCGGCGACAAGGTCGATCTCAACGGTCAGGTGGTCCGTCTTTTCGGGGAACACGGCGCGGGCTTGGTAGTTGCCGAACGGATCCTGTTGCCAATTCAAGAAGTGCCCGACCGGCGAGATGGTTTGGCTATAGGAGACGATCGGCGTCCGCGTGTGCGGGGCCGGGCGCAGCCGGATCGTTTGCGGCCCCAGCGCCACTTTCTTGTCGTAGCGATAGGCGGTGCGATGGGTCAGTCCGACGCGAATGGTCATACGCCGACCATCGCCGCACAATCCTTAGGCGGCAAGCGCCTTAATCATAACCGGCTCCAGCGGCGGTGGACGCTGCCGGCTCACCGCGCTCTACTGCCTTAAAAGAAGGCGGACGTGTATGTTCAACGAGATGGGCGAGGCGAGTGCGCCGCGCGAGGCCTATAGGGCTGTAGCGGACTGGCTGGCGCGGCACGACCACGGCGAACTCCTCCTTAAACGGGCCGAAGCCGAGGCGCTCTTTAAGCGGATCGGCATTACGTTCGCGGTCTATGACGAGGGCGGCGATCCCGAACGGTTGATCCCGTTCGACCTGGTGCCCCGTGTTTTTTCGGCCTCGGAATGGGATCTGATCGATCGCGGGGTCAAACAACGGGCGCGTGCGCTGAACGCCTTCCTGCTCGACGCTTATAACGAGGCCGAGATCGTCAAAGCCGGCCTTGTGCCGAAGGCGCTGGTCACCGGCAATGACGCGTTCTTAACCGCAATGACGGGGTTCGCCCCCCCGCTCGGCGTCTACACCCACGTTGTCGGCATCGACCTCGTGCGAACCGGTCCGGACGAATTCTTCGTGCTCGAGGACAATTGTCGAACGCCCTCGGGCGTATCCTATGTTCTGGAGAACCGGACCGTGATGACCCGGCTATTTCCCGAACTGTTCGCCGGCGGCGATATCCGGCCGGTCGACGGCTATTCCGATCTTCTGCGGCGGACGCTCAGTGAAGCGGCCCCGCCCGCGTCGTCGGGCTCGCCGAACATCGTCGTGCTGACACCGGGCTACTATAATAGCGCTTACTACGAGCACTCCTTCATCGCCGACGAGATCGGCGCGCCGCTGGTCGAAGGCCGCGACCTCTTTGTCGAAAACGGCCGGGTCTTTATG
>CAYYNG010000301.1:0-3417 GCA_964472435.1 uncultured Hyphomonadaceae bacterium
CGTTAAGGGCGGCGGCGCCCAGCGGTGGCTCGAGCGCGGCCCGATCGCCGTTCAGCCGTCGGAGATGATGAAGCTCGCCCTCACGCTGGCGCTCGCGCGCTACTACCAGGTCGCGCTTCGGGAAAGCGGCGGCGGCTTCGTCGTTCACATTCCGGCCCTGGTCCTGATCTTGTTGCCGGCGGCGCTGATTCTGAACCAACCCGACCTTGGAACGACGCTGATGCTGGTTGCGTCGGGCGCTGCGATCATTTTCTTCGCGGGCCTATATTGGCGTGTGATCGGCGCAGCCGCCGTGCTTGGCGCAGTCGCGGCGCCGTTGGCTTACTTCTTTTTGCTCGAGCCTTATCAAAGGGCGCGGGTCGATACCGTCTTGAACCCTGGCGCCGATCCGCTTGGCGCGGGATATCAAAGCGAACAGGCGAAGATCGCGATCGGGTCTGGCGGTTGGGACGGCAAGGGCTTCACCCAGGGTATACAGAGCCAGCTCGACTATATTCCGGAACAGCACACCGATTTCATCTTCACCGTGGTGGCCGAAGAGTTCGGCTTCATCGGCGCCGGCGGCCTGCTGCTCGCCTGGGGCGTTGTCTTGGCCTGGGGCCTTGCGATCGCAGTCCGCTGCCGGAGCTTGTTCGGCCGATTCGCAGCGATCGGGGCGGTGGCGACCATCGCATTCTATGTGGCGTTCAATATCGGCATGGTGAGCGGGCTTCTTCCCGTGGTCGGCGTGCCGCTGCCGCTGATTTCCTATGGCGGATCGGTGATGATGACGGTCATGGCCGCCTTCGGCCTCATCCTCTCGACCCATATCTACCGCGATACAGCGATCAATCCGAGAGGGCTGATCTAGCGCCGCTGCGGCCGGTTCGTTGACGTTTCTTTCGCCCCCGCTAGTGTCGCGCGACCAAAATGTTCAAGGGGGCCGGCGTTCATGGCGGAAATCGCCCGTAAAACAGATACATGGGGCTCGCGCTTCGGCTTCATCATGGCGGCGGTGGGCTCCTCGGTCGGCCTCGGCAATTTTTGGCGTTTTCCCTACACCGCCGGTGAGAACGGCGGCGGCGCCTTCATCGTCATCTACCTTATCTGCGTGGCGCTGATCGGCCTGCCGCTGCTCATGGCCGAGTATTCGATGGGGCGGAAATCCGGCCAGTCGTCGATCGAGGGAATCCAGTCGCTCGCCCGGGCCGAGGGGCGGTCGCTCTACTGGGGGATCGCACCATGGATCGGCGCGCTGACGGCGTTCTTCATCCTCACCTTCTACATGGTGATTTCCGTCTGGCTGCTGAGCTACGTGCCGCAGGCGTTCTCCGGCGCCTTCACCGGCATCGATGCGGATGCATCGGCTGAGAATTTCGGGCGGACGATCGGCAATGCGCCCGCGATCTTGGGGCTCCTTATTCTCTATATCGGCGCCAACATTCTCGTGGTCGGGCGCGGCGTTAAAGGCGGACTGGAGCGGGCGGCGTCCATCTTGATGCCGCTTTTTTTCGTCATGCTGTTTGGCGTGGTTGTGTTCGCCGTCACCCAAGGGGACTTCGCCCGGACCGCGGCGTTTATTTTCGAGCCGAAATGGGCGGATGTCAGTTTTAAGACCTTCCTCGCCGCCCTGGGGCAGGCGTTCTTCTCGATCGGGGTCGGCGTCAGCCTCATGGTGACCTACGGGGCCTATCTCTCCCGCGACACCGATATTCCAAGAGCCTCGGCCCTGATCGTCGGCGCCGATACCTTCGTCGCCTTAATCGCCGGGTTTGCGATCTTTCCAATCGTCTTCCTCGTCGGGCTGAATCCCGCGAGCGGTCCGGGGCTGTTCTTCATCTCCATGCCCGTCGCCTTCGGGGCGATGAACGGCGGCGCGCTTTTCGGCGGCATCTTCTTCACGCTCGCCCTTTTCGCCGCATTCACCTCGTCGATCTCCCTTATGGAAGTGGGCGTTTCCTGGCTTGAGGAGCGTCACGGCGTGACCCGAATGGGCGCCGCCGTCGGCGTTGGGTTCGTGCTCTTCATGATCGGCGCCGCCTACGTCTTCTCGCTGGACTATCTCGACTTTGTGGACTTCATAACCGAAGGGCTGTTGCTGCCGCTCGGCGGACTGCTGGTCGCCGTTTTCGCCGGCTGGGTGCTCAGTCGAGACATGCTCGCCAGCGAGTTGGGCGAGGGCGATATAATGAACGTCTGGCGCTTCTTGATGCGCTGGTTCGTACCGATCTTCGTGGCGTTCGTTCTGGTGTTCGGCTTCTTGGATAAAATCCAAGATCAGTACGGCGTTCCTCTCCCGGGCGTCCTTACGGCGCTGCTGGGCGAAAATCGCTAGGTCGACCCCGAACCTCGGTCTGCAAAGCCGTCGGTGGCGCGGATCAATTGATCGACAATGCCGGGCTCCAAGCTCGAATGGCCGGCGTCGGGGACGATGTTCAGCTCCGCCTTCGGCCAGGCCTTCTTCAGCGCCCAGGCCGATGAAAGCGGCGTGACGACATCGTATCGTCCATGGACGATGACGCCCGGCGTGTCCTTTAACTTCTCGGCTGCGGCGTTGAGCAGCCAGCCGTCTTCCGGGAAGAAGCCCTTATTGACGAAGAAGTGGTTCTCAATCCGGGCGAACGCGTCGACGAACGGGTCTTCGTTGAACCGCGGCGGACGGCTGCGCGCGGGGCGCATGGAAAGCGTGTCGCCCTCCCACCGCGCCCAAGCCCGCGCCGCGTCGATCCGCACACTCCGATCCTCGGACGTCAATCGTTTGTGGAATGCGTGTAGGAGGTCGCCGCGCTCGGCTTCCGGGATCGGGGCCAGATAGCGCTCGAAGGCGTCCGGGAAGAGCCGGCTTGCGCCCTCTTGATAGAACCAGCGGATCTCCGCCTCGGTGATCAAGAAGATGCCGCGTAGCACAAGGCCGATCACGCGCTCCGGATGGGTGACAGCGTAGGCGAGCGATAGCGTGGAGCCCCAAGAGCCGCCGAAGACGAGCCATTTCTCGATGCCTAGGTGGGCGCGCAGTTTTTCGATATCTTCCACAAGCGCCCAGGTGTCGTTCTCCCGCAACTCGGAATGGGGCGTTGATCGGCCGCAGCCGCGCTGATCGGCCAGGACGACGCGGTAGCGGGACGGGTCGAAAAAGCGGCGCATCTCGGGGCTCGATCCGCCGCCGGGCCCGCCATGCAGCGCAATCGCCGGAAGGCCCCCCGCCGCCCCCGACTCCTCCCAGTAGATCTCGTGGAGATCGGACACTCTCAAGCGTCCGGTTTGGAGGGCTTCACGAAGCGGATAGAGAGCGCGTCTTGTTTGGGTGCTGTTCATATGCCCTTCACCTATCCGCAGTTAGACATGGAATAAAGGCTGGACGTGCGCTTTTCGGTGGCTATCACTAGAGCGCGAGGGCGTTTTGCGTGCGGGTGCTGCGGATGCGTTGGTTCTGCTACA
>CAYYNG010000302.1:0-3414 GCA_964472435.1 uncultured Hyphomonadaceae bacterium
CCACAACCCGATCGTCGTCGCCTATCACGAGTTCGCCGCGCTCCTTGCCGACTGCTGGCGCGACGGGTTGCGGCCCTGGCGTTGGATCGGCCGCGCGATCAGCCCGCCGGGCTGGTCCCCGACGGGCGACCACAACACATCGATCACCATCAAACGGGCCTTCCTGGCCGACCACCCGGACGAAGTCGGCACGCCCGGCCTGCCAGAAAAACTGCTGCGAGAGAGGCGTGCCCAAGCGCCCGCGCTGGCGGAATAGGAGCGATTTGACCCTCGGGACGGGAGGCCCGAACCACATGCACCCTTGCCACCACGCAAAAGCGACGCCCGACAAGCCCGCTTATATCATGGCCGGCTCCGGCGAGACGGTCACCTTTGGCGAACTCGAAGCGCGCTCGAACCAGCTCGCCCACGCCTTCCGCGATATGGGCCTCAACGCCGGCGACACGCTGGCCATCTTCGCCGAAAACAGCGCACGTTATTTCGAGATCTGTTGGGCCGCCCAACGCGCCGGGCTCTACTTCGTCTGCATCTCGTCTCGACTGACGGCGCCGGAGGTGGAATACATCGTAAAGGACTCGGGTGCCCGGCTGCTAATCGCCTCCGCCGGCCTCGCATCCATCGCCGAACAAACCAAATCGCTGACCCATTGCGACGCCTATTGGTCGATCGACGGCGATATCAGTGGCTTCGACCGGCTGGAAGAGATCCGCGCCGCCTATCCCGAAACGCCGATCGCGGACGAACAAGCCGGCACGGACATGCTCTATTCCTCAGGCACGACGGGCCGGCCGAAGGGGCTCCGCCCACCGCTTGTCCCCGGCGCGCCGATCGATGAGGCGGGCGTTCTGCTCGCCCTCGCCCAGGCCGTCTGCCGCACAGAGCCAAGTTCGATCTATCTCTCGCCGGCGCCGCTCTACCACGCCGCGCCGTTGCGCTGGTGCATGAGCTTCACGCGCTTCGGCTGCACGCTGGTGATTATGGAGAAGTTCGATCCGGAAGGGTATCTCGCAACCCTGGAACGGCATCGGATCACCCACACCCAGCTGGTGCCGACCATGTTCGTCAAAATGCTGAAATTGCCGGAAGACGTGCGCGCGCGATACGACGTCTCGACCCTCGACTGCGCAATCCACGCCGCCGCCCCCTGCCCGGGTCCAGTGAAGGAGCAGATGATCGAATGGTGGGGGCCGGTGATCGAGGAGTATTACGCCGGCTCCGAAGGCAACGGCATGACCTGGGTGAACTCACACGACTGGATGCGGAAAAAGGGCTCGGTCGGCCGGCCGCTCTTCGGCGAAATCCACATCTGCGACGATGACGGGAACGAGCTGCCCGTCGGCGAGGAAGGCACGATCTATTATGGCGGCACCGTCCCGCCGACCTATCACAATGACGAGGAGAAAACCCGCGGCGCGCGCCACCCTGTTCACTCCGATTGGTCGACCCTGGGCGATGTCGGCCGGATCGACGAAGACGGATTCCTGTATCTCACCGACCGCAAAGCCTTCATGATCATTTCGGGCGGCGTGAACATCTATCCGCAGGAGGCCGAGAACATCCTGATCACCCATCCCAAAGTCGCCGACTGCGCTGTGATCGGGGTGCCGAATGACGAGTTCGGAGAAGAGGTGAAGGCGGTTGTCCAGCCGATGCCCGGTGTCGCGCCCTCGGACGAACTCGCCGAAGAACTGATCGCATTCTGTCAGGCGAACCTTGCGAAAATCAAATGCCCGAAATCGGTGGACTTCGACCCCGAACTGCCGCGCCATCCCACGGGCAAACTCTACAAGCGCCTGATCAAGGACCGCTATTGGGGCAAGCACGACACGCGGATCGTCTAGAGGAGGCCTCCATGCCGGAATGGATGCAGGAGGGGCGCACCGCCGTCGTGACCGGCGCGGCGGGGGGGATCGGCTTTGAGGCCGCTTCACGCTACGCGGCGGCGGGCATGAACATCGTGGTCGCTGATGTAAAGGAAGATGCGCTCAAGGAGGCGGAGGCGGCGCTCGCTGAAACGGCGGGCTCGGCGGACCGGGTCATGACCCTGGTCTGCGACGTCTCAAAGATGGCGGAGGTCGAGCGCCTGCGCGATGCGGTCATCGATCGGTTCGGCAAAGTCCATTGCTTGATGAACAATGCCGGCATCGCCCGGCCGACCACGGCGCCGTGGGAAGGGTTGGACGCGTTGCAGGCCATGCTGGGCGTGAATCTCCACGGGGTGATCCACGGCTGCCACGCTTTCGCGCCGGGCATGTTGAACCATGGCGAGCCCGGCGCGGTGATCAACACGGGCTCCAAGCAAGGCATCACACGCCCGCCGGGCAACTACGCCTACAATCTCTCGAAAGCGGGTGTCCTCGCCTATACCGAAAGTCTCGCCCACGCGTTCCGGAACGTCGACGGCGGCCAGCTGACGGCGCATCTGCTGGTTCCAGGCTTTGTCTACACGCCCATGGTCGCGGGGCTCATCCCGACGAAGCCGCCGGGCGCGGCGACCGCGGCGGAGACGATCGACTTTCTCCTCGCCGCCGTCGAGCAGGGCGACTTCTACATTCTCTGTCCCGACAATGAGACGACGCGGGAAATGGACGAGAAACGCATTCAATGGTCGGCGGACGACCTGATCCGGAACCGCCCCGCCCTCTCCCGCTGGCATCCGAACTTTGAAGCGGACTTTGCAAGGTTCATGGCGGAATAGCCACAGCGCGCCTTGCGGTTCGCCGCGGGGCGGGCATAGTTCTCTCCACAAAACAAGGAGGAACTCATGGCCGAACCGCGCACCGTCGCTTTTGAAGATCTCGAGTCCCTGGTGGGCGAGCATGTCGGGGTCTCCGACTGGCACGAAATCGACCAAGACCGGGTGAACCTCTTCGCCGATGCGACCGGCGACCATCAATGGATCCATGTCGATGTCGAGCGGGCGACGAAGGAAATGGGCGCGCCGATCGCCCATGGCTACCTGACCCTTTCCTTGCTGCCGATGCTGAGCGGCGAAGTCCTGCGCGTCGCGGGCGTCAGCCGAGGCATCAATTACGGCTCCAATAAGGTCCGCTTCACGAACATGGTGCCCGTGGGCTCTCGAGTTCGGCTCAGTCAGGTCTGCAAATCGGTGGAGCCGAAAGCGGGCGGCAAACAGATGGTGATGGAGTCAACGGTCGAGATCGAGGGCCAAGACCGGCCGGCCTGCGTGGCCGAAGCCATCTCCGTTCTCTACGGTTAAGCCGCCCCCAACCGGACCCCGACGCAAAGCGGCGAACGACGCAGCGGCGGTCCGCCCCTTTCGCCGGCCCCCGAATTGAAGGATCATGGGATCGGTCGACGCGGCGCGCTGGAGCGATTCATGGCGCCGGGCGGCTCAAAAACGCCGTCTTGGGGGACGGTTTCGACCTTCTCGGCGTCACAGTCGACGCGTAA
>CAYYNG010000303.1:0-3391 GCA_964472435.1 uncultured Hyphomonadaceae bacterium
GACCATTTCCACCTTGAAAGTGGAACGCCCCCGGGCGAGGTCGTCGGCGGCGCCCACCCGCGAAAAAATACGATCGGCGAGCCCCATCTCAAGCGATCTCGCGGGTGCGAAGCACCCAGCTTGGGCGAGGATCACGGCGAGCGCGGCTTGGCGCAGATAGGTTGATTTGCCCGCCATGTTGGGCCCGGTGACGAGGGTGAGGCGGGGGTCCCCGCCGCCGCGTGCGTCCAGTGAGAGGTCGTTCGCCGTGAACCCCTCGCCAGCCGCCTTCAGCGCCGCTTCGACCACGGGATGGCGCAAGCCTTGGGCGCGGAAGACGGGGCGGTCCGAAAGCGCCGGGCGCACGGCGCCGGCCTCGTCGGCCCATTCGGCGTTGGCGGCGGCGACGTCGAGGTCCGCGATGGCCTCGGCGACGGCGGAGAGGTCGGCTGAAAGGCCCTCCACGCGCTGGCGAAACGTTTCGAAGATCTCGAGCTCCCTGGCTTTGGCTTCTTCGTCAGCGCGGGAGATCTTGCCGGCGAGGTCGGCGAGCTCGGTGGTTGAGAAGCGCACATTGTTCGCGAGCGTTTGGCGATGGATGAAGCGCCCATGGAGCGGGGGTTCCATCATCGTGGCGGCGTAGCGGGCGGAGACGTCGATGAAATAGCCCAGCACGTTGTTGAACTTCACCTTCAGCCCCGAAACGCCCGTCTCGCTTCGATACTGGGCCTCTAGGCTTGCGATCACTTTTCGGCTGTCGTCGCGCAAGCTCATCGCCTGGTCGAGCGCCGCGTCCCAGCCCGGTGCGACGAAACCGCCGTCCCGCGCGAGGAGGGGTGGCTCCGGCGAAATCGCCTGGCCGATATCGGCCGCAAGGGCGCCGAGGTCGGGGTTGTTGGAAAGGGCGAGGCGGGCGAGCGCGCCCTCGAGCTGGTTCGGCAAGGCCGTCATCTGCGCTGCGAGCCTCGCCGCGGCCCGCTCGCCATGAACGAGCGCGTCGGCGACGGCGCGAAGGTCCCGCGGCCCGCCGCGGCCGAGCCGCAGCCGGCCCCGGGCGCGGTCAAGATCCGGAATCGCTCGAAGATCGCCGCGCACCGCCTCTCTCTGGTCCGGCTCGCCGGTGAAATAGGCCACGGCGTCGTGGCGCGCGGCGATTTCTCTGGCGTCAATAGACGGGCGGGCGAGGTCCGCCGCCAGCCGCCGCGCGCCGATCGAGGTCAGCGTGCGATCGACCGCATGGAGCAGGCTGCCCCGCCGCTCTCCCGAAAGCGTCCGGTCCAGCTCAAGGCTCGCCCGCGTTGCGGGATCGATCTGCAGATGATCGACGCTGGCGGCGCGCCTGGGCGGATCGAGCCGCACCTCGCCCCCGGCTTGGGTCAGCTTCACATAATCGAGCAGGAGCGCGCAGGCGGCGAGTTCGGCCCTCTCGAACGGACCGAACGCATCGACCGCGCCGGGCCCGAACGCGTCTTGCAGATGGCGCTCGCCCGCTTTGAGCCGGACGGCCCCCGCCGGCCGCGCGGTCGTGGGGGCCTCCGCGGCCTCGAGCGCCGCGGCGACCAGGGGACGTTCCAGATCGGCCTCCGAGATCAAGATCTCCCGCGCCGGCAAAGCGGCCAAGGCGGCGCTAAGTCGCTCGCTGGCTACGGCGAACACTTCGAACCGCCCGGTCGAGACGTCGCAATGGGCGATCGCCGCCTCGGCGCCGCCCCCTGCAAGGCCGATCGCCACCAGCGCCTGGGCCTGCCGCGCGCCTAGGATCGCATCTTCGGTCAGCGTGCCGGGGGTGACGACGCGCACGATCGCGCGGTTCACGACCGCTTTAGAGCCCCGCTTTTTCGCCTCGGCGGGCGATTCCGTTTGTTCGCAGATTGCGACCCGGCGGCCGGCTTTGATGAGACGGGCGAGATAACCGTCGGCCGCGTGGTATGGCACGCCGGCCATTGGGATCGGCCGGCCCTCATGCTCGCCGCGCGCGGTCAGCGTAATATCCAAGACGGCGGCCGCATCGACCGCGTCGTCGAAGAACAGCTCGTAGAAATCGCCCATGCGGAAAAACAAGAGCGCGTCCGGATGGGCGGCTTTGATCTCTAGATACTGCGCCATGAAAGGGCTTGGGCCGTTGCCCGCCGCCATGGTCGATCCGCGCCTATCCGCCATGACGCGGGACGCTAGCGGCAAGCGCGACGGCTTAAAAGCCTTTGATTTGTGTGTTGTCCCGGCCGTCGGTGCGGCTTAGGAACGGACGGTTCCTTTATTCAACCACCGCCGCTTGGACGGTCCGTCATGACAACAAAACGCCCCAGCTTCACCGACGAGGAAGCGCTTTTCTTTCACAAGCATCCCTCGCCGGGCAAACTCTCCATGGCGCCGACCAAGCCGATGGCGACCCAGAGGGACCTCTCGCTGGCCTATAGCCCTGGCGTCGCCGTTCCGGTTCTGGCGATCGCCGAGGATGACGATCTCGCCTACGACTACACCTCGAAGGGCAACATGGTGGCGGTGATTTCAAACGGCACCGCGATCTTGGGCCTGGGCGACCTGGGGCCCATGGCGTCGAAGCCGGTGATGGAGGGCAAGTCGGTTCTCTTCAAACGCTTCGCCGATATCGACTCCTTCGACATCGAAGTGACGACCAAGGACACCGAAGAATTCATCCAAACCGTTCGTAATATCGGCCCCACCTTCGGCGGCATCAATCTCGAGGATATCGGTTCGCCGGCCTGCTTCGAAATCGAAAGCCGTCTTCGCGACGAACTCGACATCCCGGTTTTCCACGACGACCAGCACGGTACGGCGATCATCGCCGCCGCTGGCATTATCAACGCGTGCGCGATCACCGGCCGAGAGATCAGCGACCTGACGGTCGCGGTCTCGGGCGCGGGGGCGGCCGGCATCTCGGTCGCCGGCTTGATCCGGCACCTCGGGGTGCGCGCCGAAAACATTCTGATGTGCGACCGCAAGGGCGTCATCTATCGGGGCCGGACCGAAGGGATGGACCAATACAAGTCGGCCTTCGCCGTCGATACGCCGAAGCGCACGCTGGCCGAGGCGATGGCCGGCGCCGATTGCTTCTTGGGCCTGTCGGTCAAGGGCGCCGTCTCCAAAGAAATGGTCGGCGCGATGGCGGATAATCCGATCATCTTCGCGATGGCCAATCCCGATCCGGAGATCCCGCCCGAGGACATCAAATCGGTGCGGGACGCCGCGATCATCGCCACCGGCCGGTCCGACTACCCCAACCAGGTCAATAATGTGCTGGGGTTTCCGTACATCTTCCGCGGCGCCCTCGATGTCCGCGCCCGGGGCATTAACGAAGAGATGAAAGTGGCGGCCGCCCAGGCCCTTGCCGAGCTTGCGCGCGAAGACGTGCCCGACGAGGTGGCCTCGGCCTATCACGGCGCCCGCCCGC
>CAYYNG010000304.1:0-3388 GCA_964472435.1 uncultured Hyphomonadaceae bacterium
GTACTCTATCCAGCTGAGCTATCGGACCGGACCAGTGAGCGCGGAGAGATAACGCCGCCGGCGACCGAGCGCAAGCGGGTTAGGCGGCCGCAGCCGCTCGCGCCGCCCACACGCCCCGCGCGATGGCGCGGGCGAGGGTCGAGGCCGCGAGTTCGCCGAGCCGTGTCAGCGAGAGCGGGGCGGGCTCGGGCAGGGCGCGCTGTGCGGTGGAGAGCACGAAGACGGCGTCCCCGTCGAACGGCGCGAAAACCGGGCGAATGGCGCGGGAGAAGCCTGACAGCGCCATCTGCGCGACGCGTTGGGCCTGGTCGGGGGAGAGGGCGGCATCGGTTGCAACGCAAGCGATGGTCGTGTTCCCAGCCGGCGCGGGATTGGCTTTCGCCGCGCCCCAATCCTCGGGGTCGGCCGCGTAATCGGTCGGCGGCCGCGCGCCGCCGAATTCGCCCTCGAGCTCATACGGCCACGCCCAGAAGGCCTCCGTCCCCGGCATAAAGACCGAGCCGAAGCAATTCACCGCCGCCAGCGCGCCGACGGTGAGGTCGTCGGCCGTCTGAACGCTGGCCGATCCGAGCCCGCCCGGGTAGCCGCCCGCCCGCGCCCCGCGCCCCGCGCCGAAGCGGCCGAGCGCAAAGTCTTCCGCCGCCGCATCGAACGCGGCGCGGCCGAGGCTTGGGTAGGGAGAGGTCTCGCCCCAGTCCTTGTCGCCGCCGTTTGCAAGGTCGTAGAGGATCGCCGCAGGAACGATCGGCGTGCGCGGCACGCCCGCCATATCGACGAGCGCGAAGCCGCGGCCGGCGTCTTTAAGGCGGCCGGCCACGCCATCGGCGGCGGCGAGGCCGAACGCGGACCCGCCCGAAAGAACGATCGCGTCCACCGCCGCCACCAGCGTGCCGGCGCGCAACAGGTCGGTCTCGCGCGTACCTGGCCCGCCGCCCGCCACGGCGCAGGCCGCCGTCGCCGGCGCGTCGGCCAGGATCACGGTCGCGCCGGTGTCGACGCCGGCGTCTTCCGCACAGCCGACGCGCAGGCCGGCGACATCTGTGATCAGGTTTTTAGGTCCCGCCCTCGCCATCGCCTATGCCTTCCGTTTCCGACCGGCCCTTTCTATGGTGCGCGGCGAACGACGCCAAGGAGCCGCACATGCGCGCCATCGCCCTTTTTTGTTTTGCGCTCGCGGCCTGCGGGTCTGCGCCGCAGGAGCCCGCGCCGATCGCCGCCGCGACGGATCCTGCGCACGAGCGCCCGCCGGCGGCTTGGACCAAGGGCGCCATGGCGGCGGCGGCCGATCCGCGCGCCGTCGAGGCCGGGCTCGAGATTCTCCGCGCCGGAGGACATGCGGTCGATGCGGCCATCGCGATTCACGCCGTCCTCGGCCTTGTCGAGCCGCAGAGCTCCGGGCTTGGCGGGGGCGCTTTCATGGTGGTCTACGACCGGACGAGCGGCGAGGTCACGGTCTATGACGGCCGGGAGACCGCCCCCGCCGCCGCGGGGCCCGACCTCTTCCTCGAGGACGGGGAGGCGATCGGCTTCCTAGAAGCGTGGCAAGGGGGGGTCTCGGTCGGCGCGCCGGGCCAGGTCGCGCTATACAAAGCCGCCCACGACGCCCATGGCGCAGCGGCCTGGGCGGACCTTTTCGCCCCCGCCATCGCATTGGCTGAAGGCGGATTTACGGTCTCGCCGAGATTGGCCGAGCTCCTCGCCAATCCGCGCCTGCGTCAATTCACCCGTCTCGACGACAATCCGGCGACGGCGGCGTACTTCTATCCGGGCGGCGAGCCCCTTGCGGCGGGCGATCGCCGCGACAATCCGGACTATGCCGAGACGCTGCGCCGGATCGCTGCGGAAGGCCCCGCCGCGTTTTACTCCGGACCGATCGCGGAGGCCATCGTCGCAGCGGCGGGGGCCGGTCCCCGCCCGGGATCGCTCAGCCTCGAGGACCTCGCAAACTACGACGTGGTTGTTCGCGAGCCCCTCTGCGGCGGCTTTCGAACCTATCGCATCTGTTCGGCGCCGCCGCCTTCGTCCGGCGGCGTGGCGCAGAACATGATCCTCGGGCTCTACGACCGGCTCCTCGCCGATCGGACCGCCGGCGCGGACGAGGCGGACGAGAGCCTCTTTCTCCAAACCTTGGTCGACGCCCAACGGCTCGCCTATGCCGACCGGGATCATTATGTCGCCGACGCCGACCATGTGACCGTGCCCGCCCAAGCGCTGGTCGATCCGCGTTATTTGGATCATCGCGCGACGGAGGTTTTCGCGCCGGCCGCCGCGCCGACCCCCGGCGATCCAGGCGCGGCGCTCGGCGGCGAACCGATGGTGACGATGTGGGGCCAAGACCCAACCGAGGACGCGCCGGGAACCACCCACATCTCCGTTGTCGACGCGGACGGAAACGCCGTCGCCATGACGGCGACCGTTGAGGCGGCGTTCGGCTCGTCCCGGTGGGCGGCGGGGTTTCTACTCAACAACGAACTGACCGATTTCGCGCGCGCGCCGACCAAGGGCGGCCGGCCGGTGGCCAACGCTCCGGCCGCTGGCAAACGGCCGCGCAGTTCGATGTCGCCCACCCTCGTCTTTGATGAAGCCGGCGATCTCGTCATGGTGACGGGGTCGCCTGGCGGCAACTCGATCATCGCTTATGTCGCGAAATCCCTGGTCGGCGTCCTGGATTGGGGCAAGACAGCCCAGGAAGCGGTGGCGCTGCCCAACGTGATCGCCCGCGGCCCGGCCGTTGGGGTCGAGGTGGATGTCGAAGGCGGTCCCGAGGCGGCTGAGGCGCTGCGCGCGCTGGGCTACGTCGTCGCCGAACGCCGCGGGGAGAATTCGGGGCTGCACGTCATCGTCGTTCGCGACGAGGGCCTAGAAGGCGGCGCTGATCCCAGGCGGGAAGGTGTCGCCCGCGCGGTCAACTAAGGTGAGTTCGGAGCAAACGGCATCATTTGCGAACGGATACTTGCGCTAAAACAAGGACCGAAAGCGACGGTCTGGAGTGGAACGAGAGACCGACGCTTTAAAGCCGGTTGGGCTTTAAGCCGCCGCTTCGCCCGTCGTGGTCACCGGGATGGCGACGAGGAACGCCGTGCCCTCGGCGCTCGTGCGGGCGAGGCTGACATCGCCGCCCATTGCGCGTCCAAGCTCCCGCGCGATGGCGAGGCCGAGGCCCGAGCCATCGCGTTTGGTCGTGCCTGCGAAGGGTTTGAAGAGACTCTCTTGGATCTTCTCGGGCAGGCCCGGGCCCGTGTCGCTGATCTCGACGCCCTCGGTTGTCAGCCGGGCGCGGATGCGTCGTTCGGGCGCGTCGTGCTGTTCGAGCGCCTGGGCCGCATTCCGGATGAGGTTCGTGACGATCCGATGCAGGTGGTCAGGGTCGGCCTGGGCGACGACTTCG
>CAYYNG010000305.1:0-3382 GCA_964472435.1 uncultured Hyphomonadaceae bacterium
TCAGCACCGCGAGCGTGCCGGCGGCCATGCGGAGCTGCCAACGCGTCGGCTCCGACACCCGGCCGCTGCTCACCTGCCAGGCGCCCGCGGCCATAACCACAGCCGCTGTGGTGACGAAGGCGGCCAGCATCATATGGACGTACCGCGCCGGGAAGCTGGGGTTGAAGATAACCTCCAACCAATCGGTGGCGTAGAACCGCCCGTTTTCGTCGATGGCGAAGCCTGCCGGGGTCTGCATCCAGCTGTTCGCCGAAAGAATCCAGAAGGCCGAGATCATCGTGCCCACCGCAACAGCGCAGGTGGCGAAGAAGTGGAGCCCCCGGCCCACCCGCGACCAACCGAACAGCATGACCCCGAGGAAGGTCGCCTCAAGAAAGAAGGCGGTCAAAACCTCATAGCCCAGAAGCGGCCCGATCACGTCGCCGACTTTGTCGGAGAAGACGCTCCAATTGGTGCCGAACTGATAGCTCATCACAACGCCGGAAACGACGCCCATGGCGAACGCGATGGCGAAGATCTTCACCCAATGAAGATAAAGCCGCTTGAACACCTCCCGGCCGGTCCAGAGCCACAGCCCCTCGCAGACGGCGAGGAAGCTCGCAAGGCCGATCGTGAAGCTTGGAAAAATGATGTGGAACGCGACCACAAACGCGAATTGAAGGCGCGAGAGCAGGACAGCGTCGAGTTCCATATCCGGGCGGACCTTTTTAAAATTGATCTAGGCTATTACCGGATGCGGTCGCCGACCACCGCGCGATTTGACGCTGCCCCGGCGACTATCCGCGACGCCGCCACAGCCTGCCCCACCAGGGGCGCCGTTCCGCAGGCTCGACGCCGACGGCCTCTGCCGTAAGGCCGGCTTCGGTCATCTTCGCATCGATGTCGGCCGCGTCCCACCCCGTTAGGTCGGCCAGGGTGTCGGCCTCCTCGTCCCACCGCTCGACAAGGGAGATGGCGTACTCGCCAGCCGCGTCGCATTGGTCGTAATCGCCTCGCCAGGCATGGCGTAGGACATAGCGGCCCTGGAAATTCTGACGATCGCCCGTCACCTGGAACTCAAGGTCCTCGGGGAAAGACTGCGCATCATAGCGTAGATGTAGCCGGGTGACGAACACGTCCACCGGTTGCGGCCCGAAGCCCCGGCGCGGTTGAGGCTCCGCCGAACCTTCGTCAAGCCACATGACACCCAGTTCGCGTAGCTCTGAGCGGGAGAGCGGTTCAGCCGCGCAGGGGTCGCACCAACTCATGTCCCAGGCGTATTCGGTGAAGACGGCCGGGCCGGTCTCAGTAATCTGGTGGCGGAACATGTCGCGATAGAAATCGCCGAACTCGTCTTTGATGAAGATCGGCACATCGAGGTCCGAGGGCAGTTTCACGGTGCGATAGTTCGTTGTCTCAACACGGCCCTGGCGCGTCATGGCGAAAACGAAGAGCTCCTGCTGCCCTTCGGCGTTCACGGTGCCAAGCCGGATGGGCAGCATGAACTCGTCGGATTCGTAAGCCACTTGGATCGGGCGCAGCTCAGCGTTTCCCTCATGGCGCTCGAGGCTCACTTTCGCGACGAAGAATTTCATATCTCGCCGCAAATAGGCCGAGACGGTCTCCTCCGCTCCATCGGGGATGTTGTAGCCCTCTTGATTTAGCCAGGTTATCAGCCCGTCCGACTCCTCGGCAGAGAGGATCAGGATGTCATACTCCCCGACTTCGTATTCGGCTTCGATCGTCACGCCCAACTCTTCGGCCTCGAGGGCGACGGCGTCCTCGAACACAGCGCTCGGCTGAGGGGCGGCCGCAGCCAGTTCGCGGCGGAAGCGCTCCCGATCGCACGGGTTCTCATCATAGTACTCAACGAGCCGCGGCGCGGTGTAGGCGTCGAGGTGCGTCACCAGCGCCGGGTTGGCGACATTGATCTGTTCCCGTTCCGGCACATCCACGACCGGGATCACCATGGCGAACTCGCTGGGCTCGCCGCGATAATCCGACGCCATGGTCATAACGGTTCGATCGCCGTCCCGGGCGATCGCCACCTTAGAGGCGTCGTTGAAGAGGTCGGTGTCCGCCTTTGCGACATAGAAGCCGCAAAAAGCATGAGCCGGCGCGCTAAGCGCGAGGGATGAGGCGAGCGCCGCGCCCGCCGGTTTGAGCCATGTGAGTTTCATCTTTGCGTCCCTTCGAAGATGACCATGAGAACCGGCCCGCGGGGGCCGCCCGGTCGAGCCAAATGGTAAGGGGAGCGAGGCCGGCGAGCGCGTAGAGCATCGCGCCTTTCGCCTCATGCTCCCAGGACAGCCACGCCGCCCCGCAGGCGACGGCCGCTGCGAAAATCAGTCTGCCCAAGCGAGAATCCGGCGTCGAGCGCGGATCGGTGATCATGAAAAAGGCGAAAACCAACAGGGCGCCGGACTGAAGCCGGTGGATCGGGATCGCCGTGGGGTCCCCCAGCCAAGCGGCGCGGGCGAAGGTCAGCGCGGCGAAGACGCCGAGAAACCCAAGCGCGATATCGAGCCGCCTGGCGCTTGAGAGCACCAGCGCTGCAAATCCGACGGCGAAAGCGGCGAACCAGGGCGCCTGGCCCCATTGGCCGGGCGAGACCCAGGCCGCCGGCGTCGCAAGCGTGATGAGCACGATCCCGATGCAGGCGGGGTTGAAGACGTGCTTGCCGTTCCAGCGAATGAGGAATTTCGCCCCCACGCCGATCAAACCCGCCGCGAACCAAAAGGCGGGGTCCGTCGCGCGGAGCAGGATCGACAGCGAAAGGGACGTGATGGCCGCCGACTTCCACTCCCACCGCGCGCCGGTGACCCATGTGCCGATCGCCTGGGCGGTGATCGCGCCGGCGAAGGCCGAGAGCAGCGAGCTTGGCTGAGCGCCATACCCGCCCATGGCCATGGACAGCGTGAAGAGACCGGACAGCGCCAAAATCTGCCAATGCCGCGCGTCGCGGTGGAAAGCTCTCGCCCAGCGGAGCGGCGTCGCAAGCGCGTCGGCCATGGCGTTATAGGCTATCACAATTACGTGTGGATTGCGGCGCCGCTTTGTTTTTGCTGTGTATCGTTCCCGCGGCAGGCGATCGAAAAGTAGAGACCAGACGGCCTGTAAGCCGGGTTCTGTTCACCGCTTGCGCGGATCGGCGGCCATTCCTCTGGGACGGTGCTCGCGCACCGCCTCGCGCGACCGACCCGGGGCGCGGGCTGAAAGCGGCCCCTGCGCGCCCCCTATTTGGTCTTGCTCCAGGCGGGGCTTGCCATGCCTCCTCGCTTACGGTCGGAGCGGTGGGCTCTTACCCCACCCTTTCACCCTTGCCGAGCCGAAGCCCGGCGGTCTGCTCTCTGTGGCGCTTTCCCTCGGCTCACGCCGGGCGGGTGTTACCCGCCGCCTTGCC
>CAYYNG010000306.1:0-3363 GCA_964472435.1 uncultured Hyphomonadaceae bacterium
AGCGGCCGAACTCAAGCTTGAAGTCGACCAATCGAATGCCGACTGCGGCGAACAAGCCGCTCATAAAGTCGTTCACGCGGAGCGCGAGCCCCACCATGTCGTCGAGCTCTTGCGGCTGCGCCCAGCCGAAGGCGCTGATATGCTCTTCCGAGACCAAGGGATCGCCGAGCTCGTCTTTTTTGTAGCAGAATTCCACGATCGCACGGGGCAGGGGCGCGCCCTCCTCCAGTCCGAGCCGCTTCGCGAGGGAGCCGGCGGCGAGATTGCGCACGACGACCTCGAGCGGAATGATCTCAACCTCCTTGATGAGTTGTTCCCGCATATTCAGACGGCGGATGAAATGATTCGGGATGCCGGCCATCGCAAGCCGGGTCATCATAAACTCCGATATTCGGTTGTTCAGAACGCCCTTGCCGTCCAGAACAGCGTGCTTCTCGGCATTGAACGCGGTCGCATCGTCCTTGAAATACTGAATCAAAGTGCCGGGCTCGGGGCCCTCGTATAGGATTTTGGCCTTGCCTTCATAGATCAAGCGGCGACGAGACATTCGGGAGGCTCCTGCAAGTAAGCCGGGCGGCCGCTTCTGTTGCGCGCGCGCTCCCCGACTCCCTATCAAGACTTACATGATCAAGGTCTGCGAAACAAACCGGATTCGCATGCGCCTCCTGGGCGCCCGTCCGAATGCTTGATCGCACCGGCGCCCGGCGCCTATAGGAAGCGGTCAAGTGTTTTGGAGATGAGCGGATGAGCCAATTCGACGATCGCAAACGCGGCCAGGAGGCGAAGTTCGCCCACGACCAAGAAACCCAATTCAAGATCATGGCCCGGCGAAACAAATTGCTCGGGCTCTGGGCGGCGGATGTCATGGGGCTCGCCGGATCGGACGCCGACGCTTACGCCAAAACCGTCGTCCTGTCGGATCTTGAAGAGGCCGGCGAAGAGGACGTCTTCCGAAAAATTCGAGCCGATTTTGATGCGAAAGGCATCCAGCGCACCGATGCGCAAATCAGAGAGCACATGGCCGAACTCCTTCCCGTCGCCCGCAAGCAGGTGGAGAAGGGCGAATAAGGCGGGTTAGAACGACCGCCCGAAGTGCAGGAACAAAGCGAATTCACCGCCCTGCCCGAAGCCCGCGCCCAGAAGGGCGGGCCCCAGGATCGTCTGTCCGCCGAGATAGACGGATCCGTTGAAGAAGTCCTCGTCCACCCCCTGTTCGAAGAGGTCGAACTCGGCGTGGGCGAACTCGAATGTGCCGCCTATGTAAACAGGGAAGTCGACCAGTTGATCTGTTGCGGTCAGCCGGCGGAACACTTCGACGACGCCGAGCACGTATTCATTGTTCGGGATCGAGTTCTGAGAAAACGCCGACAGCCGCCGAAACCCGCCTAGATCGAGAATGTCGATTGGATTGTCGGCGTCATTATCGATTCGCTCGGCCTCGGCGCGGAGATTCACGCCGAGACCGCCGAGTTGGAACGCGCTCTGGCCTGCGAGGCCATACCGATCGGTGTCGGCGTCTTCACCGATGTCGAAAAGCGTTTGGGCGGAGACCCGAAGCTGGTGGCCCGCGGTCGGCCAAGCAGCGCGGTTGAGCGTGTCCACGGCGAAAAAGCCCCCGACCCCGCCTTGTTCATAAGTGAAGGGCAGAAAGACGTCGGGCGCGATGGTCACCTGGGGATCGAACCGGCCCAGCGCGACCACCCCGTCAAGTGCCACGATTCCCCAGCGCCCGAGTTCGCGGCCAAGCCGCAGCCGCACGTCGCCTTGCTGTTGAAGAAACTCGCCGACGCGGGTGTCGCCGATGTCGAACAAAAGCTCTTCGCCACGGAAGGTGATGGCGGGTTGAACAAAGAAACGACCCCCGCCGCCGAGCGGCTGGTAGAGTTGCGCTGTCACCCCGAAGTCGGTTCCCAATTCCACCGAAACGCTGAACTCTCCGCCGCGGCGGCTGAAGGGGCGGCGGGAGAATCGGCCGAGAACAGCGAAGTTCGAATCGCCGTTGAAGGTCGTCGAGGCCCGAAGGCCAGCCTGCAACAGATTGCGTCCGAGCGGCCGCTCGCTGACCTTGAGGATCGCCACGTCGGGGTTTGCAACGAAATCGACATCGCCGAAGGCCCCGAACGCCGCGAGGTCTTGCAATCGGCGGGACAGGTCGGTCCGATCGTCGAGATCGAGGGTGTCGTAGTTGAACCTGTCCCGGATCACATCATCGTCGATGCCGGACTCGTTGATGAGGATCAGCGGTCCGTCGGGCTCTTGCGGCTTAAGGCGATCGATCGGTCTGTCTCGCGCCGGCGCCGCCTTATCCCGGATGTCGATGAGTTGACTGCGGGCGCGCTCCGCCGCTGCGCGTCCTGACGCAAAGCCTTCCTCGGCGCGGTCGAAGCTCGCGGTGGTCAGTCCCGATAGGTCAGGGCGGATAAGGGCGTCGTCGGCGTCCAGAAGGGCGGTCTGCTCCAGCCAATTTCGATAAACGGTGATGCGAATGAGCTGCTGGGTGGCGCCGGCCACGGAAACGCCGGGCTCGACCGGCGGCGGATCCGTGGTCGTGTCCAGGGCGATGATGAGGTCGGCCCCCATATCAAGCGCTGTCTTCACGGGGAGCTGCGCCGCAAGGCCGCCGTCTACGAACAGTCGCCCTTCGATCTGGCGCGGCGCGAAGAGACCTGGCACGGCCATGCTGGCCAACATGGTTTGAACAAGATCGCCCTCTTCGAAGGCGACCGCGTCGCCGGTCGAAAGGTCCATCGCCACCGAGCGGTAGGGCACCCTCAGCGCGTTGAAGTCCAGACTGAGCGGAATGTGCCGCAACAGATCACGGAACCGGCTTTGCAGACCGCTCATGTCGCCGAACCCGCCGGGCAGGCGCAGGCCATCGGGGCCGACGCCGGCGACATAGCCGGAGAAATATTGGTCTTCGCTCTCTTTCTGGAGATACGGTTTGTTCAGTCGGTCGACGCCGCCGCGAAACGTCTCGCCCCAGCCCGGCGTGGAATAGACCTCGCGCAAGTCGTGGGCGTCGTATCCGGCCGCGTAGAGCGCGCCTGTAACCGCACCCATGCTGGCCCCGACGACGCAATGGATCGGCACGCCAAGTTCCTGGATGACCGAGAGCGCACCGACTTGCGTCGTCGTGAAGGCCCCGCCGCCGCTTAGGACGAGAGCGACGTCCAAACCGTCTTCGTCATTGTCATCGCATGCATCCGCTGGGTTGAGGGCGGTCGCAGCGAGCGCGGCCCCTAGGGCGGCCAGCCAGCGGAAAGACATCGACATTTGCCAGGATCCCCCGGAATTTCGGCCGCCGCCCCCGAACCGCCGCGGCGACCAGAGCCGAAACCCCGCCGCGATGCAATCCCAGAGCCG
>CAYYNG010000307.1:0-3338 GCA_964472435.1 uncultured Hyphomonadaceae bacterium
GGCGAGGCCGCCTAGAGGGCGCCTCTCCGGAGTTTCGCAAATCCGATCCGCACCGGCGCGCCGCGACGGGACCTCGGGCCTCTGCTAAATGGCCCCGGAAAGAGGGAGTTTCGCCATGCCGTTTCCAACAGCCGCCGCCGCCGTCGGCGCCTATCTGATCATTTTGCAGATGATCTTGATGTTCAATGTCGGCGCCCACCGCGCGCGGACCCGGATCGGCGTCGGCGTCGGAGCTGACGAGCACCTCGAGCGAAAGGCGCGCCGCCACGCCAATCTTTCGGAGAACGCCGCCATTTTCATCGTCGTCCTCGCGCTCGCAGAGCTTGCCGGCGCCCCCCGAACCGTTGCGCTCGGCTTCGGCGCGGCCTTCGCGCTCGCCCGCACCGCCCACGCCATCGGCTTTGCGAGCCTGGAGGGCTCCCACCGGACCAAGAACCCGTTCTTCGTCGCCATGCGCGTCAGCGGCGCGCTCGTCACCGGCCTCTCCGGCATCGGGCTCGGCGGCTACCTGGCGTATCTCATATTGGCCGGGGCCGGCTAAGGCGCTTCAGTCTCCCGCTGCGAGGGCCGCGCCAAAGGGCCGACTGCGGCCCGTCTGCAACAGGTAGGCGGCCCCGTCCCCTGCTTCGGTCGCTTCGCCTTGCCCGGCGAAATGCAATCTTATAACGCTTCTGGCCTTAAACGGGCGGAAGTCGGACCAGCATGGTCAAGCGTATTCAGGCACTGGTGTTGGCGGCCTTGGTCTTTGCGGGCCAGCTGGGCGCAGCGCGGCACCTCGCCGAACATGACCATGAGCCGGACCACGCCCTCTGCGCGGTCTGCAAGCTCGCCTCGGAGATCGAGGAAGAGCTGCTTGAGCCGCCTGCGCCGCGCGTTCTGGCGGGTGTCCTCGTCCAAGAGGCCTTCATCCGCTCGCCCTACACGGCGCCGACGCTGACCCCGCCGGCGCGCGCGCCGCCCAGCCGGGCGCCTCCGCCCCCTCATAGCTGACCGCCGCCGCCGGGCCTCGCCCGCCGGCGATCTTAGCGCGCGGCCCGGGGGTCCGCCCGGCGCGCCTTGGCCACTGCTTCAGGGGAATAGACCATGGCCTTCAAAACTAAATCCGTCGCCGCGATGGCGGCTTCCGCCGGGCTCGCCGCCGCCGCCGCCGCCCAATCCGCCGACGAACCGATCAGGCTCGATGTCGGTCACCTTAATCTCGACGAGGTCGTGACCACTTCCTCGCCCCTCGCGCGTCCGATCGGCCAGTCGATCGCCGCCGCCACCGTGATCACCGGCGAAGAACTCGCCCTCCGGCTCGACAGCTCGATCGGCGAGACCCTCCGCCAACAGCCAGGCGTCAGCTCGACCAATTTCGGCGCCGGCGCTTCGCGGCCCATCATTCGCGGCCTTGGCAGCGACCGGATCCGTGTCCTCGACGACGGCATCGGCACGTTCGATGTCGGCCAAACAAGTCCCGACCACGCCGTGCCCGTGGAGCCGGCGCTTGCCGAGAGCATCGAAGTGTTCCGCGGGCCTGCGTCGCTGCTCTATGGGAGCTCGGCCGCGGGCGGCGTCGTCAGCACCGATTCCGGCCGCATCCCGAGCGCGATTCCCGAAAACGGCTATGAAGGCGCGTTGCGTTATTCGCACTCGACAGTCAACAATGCCGACGAGGTCGCCGGCGGCGTCAACGTGGCGCTCGGCCAGTTCGTCTTCCATGGCGAGGGCTTTTTCCGCAACGCCGACGATTACGACATTCCGGGCCTCAACGCCTCAAACGAACTCATCGCCGCGCTGGAAGCGGCGCAAGGTCCGTTCGACCCGCAGGAGGATTTCACCCAGGGCTTCGTCCCGAACTCCGACCTTGAGACCTTCGGCGGCGCCGGCGGCGTCTCCTACGTCTTCGACAATAACGGCGTCTCCGGCTTTTTCGGCGGCTCGGTTTCCTATTTCGACTCCAATTACGGCCTGCCTGCGGGGATCCTGACGGAAGAAGACCTCGAAGGTGAAGAGGAAGAGGGCGAAGGCGGCGAGGGCGAAGAAGAAGAAGGCGAAGAGGAGGGCATCCGCATCGATCTCGAGCAGATCCGCTATGACCTTAAAGGCGAGGTCGCAGGCGATTTCGGCTTCCTGCAAGCGGCGAAATTCCGGTTCGGCTATGGCGACTACGAGCATGTCGAACAGGAGGGCGACGAGGTCGGCACCCTGTTCCTGAACGATGAGGTCGAGGCCCGCCTCGAACTGGTCGGCAAAGACGCCCAGCTCGCCGGCGGCGTGCTCCGCTCGGCGTTCGGCACGCAGATCCGCAACCGTGATGTTTTGGCGGAGGGGGCCGAAGGCTTCGTGCCGGAATCGCAACAGCTGCAGTTCGGTCTGTTCGCGGTTGAGGAGTTCAGCCGCGGCCCTTGGGTCCTGGATCTCGGCGCGCGATACGAGTATGTCCGGAACCAAACGGACGAGCTGGTTCTCGAAGAAGACGGCCCCCTTTTGGAGGCCGACAATGACTTCCACGTCTTCAGCATTTCGGGCGGCGCCGGCGTTCAGGCGACCGAGCAGATCTTTCTCGGCCTGAACGGCTTCCGCACCGAACGGGCGCCCTCGGTCGAGGAGAGCTTCTCCTTCGGTCCGCACCTTGCGACCCAAGCTTTCGAAATCGGCGATCCGACGCTTGATGAAGAGATCGCCCGCGGCGTCGAAGGTACGATCCGGGGTCAGTTCGGTCCGATTACGGCGGTCCTAAATGCGTTCTACACGAACTATGACGGCTTTATCTTCGAAGAAGAAACCGGCGAGATTCTCGATGGGCTTCCGGTCTTCGCCTTCACGGCCGTGGACGCCGAGTTCCGCGGCTTCGAGGCGCAAGTCGACTACGACTTCTACACGGTCCCATCGACCCCGCTCGGCCCGGTCGCCCTGTCGGCCCAGGCCCAGCTTGATTTCGTGCGGGCGACCGCATCGGATCTTGTGGACAGCGACCTGCCGCGCATCCCGCCGCTTTCGGCGCTTCTTGGTTTCAACGCGACGAACGATTACGTCTCGTTCCGGGCCGAGGCTGAATATGTCGACGATCAGAACGACACGGCCTCGTTCGAGCTGCCGACCGACAGCTATCTGTTCTTCAACCTTTTCCTCACCGTGCGGCCGTTCGGCAACCAGAACATCGCCCTCGACATCCGCGCGCGGAACATCAACGACGCCGAGGGCCGGACCCACGCATCGTTCCTGAAGGACACCGCTCCGCTGCCCGGCCGCGACGTGCGGTTCGCCATCCGCGCGGCCTTTTAGGGCGCCGGCGAGGCCCGGCCCCTCCCGCCGCTTTCGGTTGATTTTCAATCGATGGCCGAGTGGCGACTAGG
>CAYYNG010000308.1:0-3331 GCA_964472435.1 uncultured Hyphomonadaceae bacterium
TGAAGAAGATCACGAACATCGGGAACATCACGATGATCATCGGGAAATGGTCGAGGGCGAAGGCGTGCCAGGTCCAGATCCCGGCCGATTGCGCGGCCACGATGTCCGAAAGGTTCATCGAGCCGACGAGCAGGATGACGGTGATGATCACAAAGCCGATCGAAACCTCGTAGGAGACCATTTGCGCGGCCGAGCGCAGGGAGCCCAGAAACGGATACTTCGAGTTCGACGCCCATCCCCCCATGATGATCCCGTAGACGCCAAGGGAAGAAATCGCGAAGAGATACAAGATCCCGACATTCAGATCGGCCACCACCCAGCCCGGCGCCACCGGCACGACAGCCCAGGCGAGAAAAGCAAGCGTGAGGGTCAGGATGGGGGCGAGGAAGAAAACGATCTTGTTCGCGCCCGCCGGCACGATGATCTCTTTGATGAGGAACTTTCCGAAATCGGCGAAAGACTGCAGCAGGCCGAAAGGGCCGACCACGTTGGGGCCCTTTCGCAGCATAACGGCCGCCCAAACCTTTCGGTCCATGAGCAAGAGGAACGCGATCGAGATCGACAGCACAATGACAAAGAGCCCGATCTGACCCAGTGTCAGAAAGAAGGCCTCCCAGAAGCCAACGTCCGGTCGCTCAAGAAGTCTGCCCATGCTGCGCCCGCCCTACTCCGCCGCCACCGGCGTTTCAAGGGCGCGCTTCTGCGCCGAGCACTCCGCCATGGTCTTCGAGGCGCGCGCAACCGGGTTTGTGAAGTAAAAATCGTCGATTGCGGCGCGAAACGGCGCGGCGGACACCGCACCAGCGCCGCCCGGGGGCGGCGATTCCGCGAGCCGGGCCGCGCCGGCCGCACCCGGTGCGTAGCCCATGCCGGCGAAGGTCGGGATCTCGTCCCGAAGCGCCTCGCGCAAGGCGTCGGCCGTGTCATAGGGCAGCGTCTTGCCGACGACATCCGAGAGCGCGCGGAAAATCGCCCAGCCCTCCCGCGCCTCGCCCTTGGGCTGCACGGCGCGATTGGTCATTTGAACCCTGCCCTCCGAGTTCACGTAGGTCGCGTCCATTTCCGTGTAGGCCGCACACGGCAGGATGATATCGGCGCGTTGCGCGCCTGCGTCGCCGTGGTGGCCGACATAGATCACGGTAACCGCGTCTGTTTCGGGCACGGCGCCGGCGAGTTCGTCGGCCCCCAGGAGAAGGAGGGTCGAGATATCCCCGGTTTTCACCGCTTCGAGGATCGCCTCCGTCCCCTTCCCGCCCTCTCTGGGTACGAAACCGATATCCAGCGCGCCGACCCGGCCAGCCGCCGTGTGGAGGACGCCATAGCCGGCCCAATCGTCCTTGATCGCGCCCACGGCCATGGCGAGATCATAGGCCGCCCGCTCGATGGCCGCCCCGTCCGGCCGGGCGAGCGCGGCCTCGCCGACAACGATCATCGGCCGCTCGGCGCGCTCCAAAACACGAAAAAATTCAGCGCCCTTGATCTTGGTCAGAGCGTCTGGTCCTGCGCCCACACGGGCGTAGTCATAGGTGAGGTCCACCGCTTCGCCGATCAGGCCGACCTGGAGATCATTCCAAAGCCAGGCTTTGCGCAGCCGCGCGTTCCAGACCGGCGCTTCGGTCCGCGGGTTCGCGCCGATCAGCAGCACCGCGTCGGCTTCTTCCGCCCCCATGAAGGTCGGGTTGAGGATATAGCGCTCCCGCACGCCGTCCGCCCCGTAATCCGCCCCGACCGGCCGGCAATCGGTGGAGAAAATCTCCAATGCACGCAACAGATCGAGCGCGGCTTTGGCCTGCTCGACCTCGACCAAATCCCCGACCAAAGCCGCGATTTCCTCGGGCGGTTTCGAAAGTGCGGTTTTCACCGCGGCGAACGCCTCGCCCCAATTCGCGGGGCGGAGCTTGCCATTCTCGCGAATGTAAGGCCGATCGAGCCGCTGGCGGCCAAGCCCGTCCCAAATGAAGCGCGACTTGTCGGAAAGCCACTCTTCGTTGATCTCCTCATTGATTCTCGGAAGGATTCTTAGAACCGCATCCCCCCGTGCATCCACCCGGATGGCCGCGCCCATCGCGTCCATCACATCGATCGAGGGCGTCTTGCGAAGCTCCCATGGTCGAGCGTTGAACGCGTAGGGCTTCGAGGTGAGCGCGCCGACGGGACAAAGATCGATGACGTTCCCGGACAGCTCTGACGTCAGCGATTTTTCCAAATAGGTCGTGATTTCAGCGTCTTCGCCCCGGCTGATCATGCCGATCTCTTCGACGCCCGCGACCTCCGCCGCGAACCGGACACAGCGCGTGCACTGGATGCAGCGGGTCATGATCGTCTTGACGAGCGGGCCCATATTCTTGTCTTCGACCGCGCGTTTGTTGAGCTCATAGCGCGAGCCCGAGCGGCCATAGGCCACCGCTTGGTCCTGCAGGTCGCACTCCCCGCCTTGATCGCAGATCGGGCAATCGAGCGGGTGGTTGATGAGCAGGAACTCCATCACCCCTTCCCGCGCTTTCCTGGCGTAGTCGCTCGTCGTGCGGATCACGGGAGCCGAGCCATCGCGATTGGGCCGCATCTCCCCCACCGTCTGGGCGCACGAGGCGATCGGCTTTGGCGCGCCTTCCCACTCGACAAGGCACATGCGGCAATTGCCGGCCACGGACAGCCGCTCATGGTAGCAAAAACGCGGGATCTCCGCCCCCGCAGCCTCGCATGCCTGCATCAGCGTGTAATGCCGCGGCACCTCGATGTCCTGGCCGTCGATGTTTAGTTTGAAAATGTCGTCGGTCATGGACTACTCCGCCGCCTTCGGGTCTGGTCCGTCATGGAGATCGAATCGGCGCTCGACGCGCTCGAGTGGGTGATGGATGCCGCCAAGCCGGGTGACGCGAACCTTGGGATCGCGACCTTCGTCCGAGAGGCGATCAACCTTGTCGTCGATCCGCCTTAGTTGGACGAAAGCGATATTGTCCGGATCTTCGGCCACCACCCTACTCCGCCGCCACGCCGACGCCGGGCTGGATGGCGCGCGGCAAGCGGTATTCGTTGATGCGCTCTTCGATCTCATGGCGGAAATGGCGGATCAGGCCTTGGACGGGCCAGGCCGCCGCATCGCCAAGGGCGCAGATCGTGTGGCCTTCGACCTGGTGGGAGACGTCGAGCAGCATGTCGATCTCCTCGTGGCGCGCCTCGCCCTTCGCCATGCGCTCGAGAACGCGCCACATCCAGCCTGTCCCCTCCCGGCAGGGCGTGCACTGGCCGCAGCTTTCATGGCGGTAGAAGTAGCTGATACGGGCGATCGCCTTGATGTGGTCGGTCGACTTATCCATGACGATGACGGCCG
>CAYYNG010000309.1:0-3330 GCA_964472435.1 uncultured Hyphomonadaceae bacterium
CCAATTCGTTCTTCGACCCGTCGCTCTATCAGCGCTTCTCCGAGGATCTGCGGTCGGGCCCTCAGCTCAGCCTGACCGCGTGCAGCTGATTGAAGGGCGCCCGTCATGATCGAGGTCGATCTGCCTGAGGGGCTTTATCGCCAGGGACCGCGCGATTGGAAATATATCGCCGACTTGACGGCCGTCGCCTTTGCGGAAGACCCGGTCGCGGGTTGGGTTTTCGGCGCGCCGCGGGCGATCCAGTCCGCCTTCCGTCTTCTGGCGCGGGAGGTCTACACCCGTCGCGGCTTTTGCTACACGGTCGGCGGCGAGGGCGCGGCCATGTGGATCGGGCCCGAGCAGGCTGGCGATCTTTCAACCCTCGCCCAGGTTCAGTTGGCGATTGGGCTTCACCGGTTCGGCACGGCCGGCGCCCTCAAGCGCGCCATGGCGGCCAGCGAGGCGATGGCCGCCCACCATCCGGCCGAGCCCCATATGTACCTCTTCACCATCGGTGTTTTGCCGAGCGGGCGGGGCCGCGGGCACGGACATGCCTTGCTGCGCCCGATGCTTGAGGCTTGCGACCGATCCCGAACCCCGGCCTATCTCGAGAACTCGAACCCAAAAAACCACGGCTTCTACGCGGCCCACGGTTTTGAACGCCGGGAGATTTTCCATCCAGGCGACGGCGCCCCGCCCCTCGAAGCCATGTGGCGCCCGCCTAAGGCCGGTTAAGCCGCGGCGGCGACCCGATCACCGCGGCGTCCTTCCGCGCCTAACACCCCGTGTCCGCGCCGCGGATCGTTAAGGCGATGACGTCGGCGGCGAGGGCGGCGCCGGCCGGGGAGGCGTGGCTGCCGTCTTCGGCGTAGAGCGCGTTCATGTCGCTGGCCGCCGCCCAGCATCTTCCCACGGGCGCGATCCGGGCGCCGACGCGGGCGGCCGCGGCGGCGTAAAGCGCCTCCACCCGCTCGGCCATCTCGGATGGGCTCCGCGGTGGGTGGTGGACGCCGTCTTCGGCCGGCCGTCCGTAGAAGCCATGCCCCGCTCGGCGCGGCCAGGTTTGGACGAGGAGCAGCGCCGCCCCCTCGGCCGCGGCCTGCGTGCTGAACCAGTCGACCGCTCGATTGAATCCGGCGCGCCGCTCCACGTCGAACGCAGCTCGGCTATGGCCCTGAAGGACGATCACGTCCCATTCGATTTCTGCGAGGCGGCGCGTCACCCGCGGGTCGTTCACATAGCGTTCCAGGACTTGGCCGCCGTCCGCCACCATGGCCGTCTCCGTATCGGCCTCATCGCCAAGGCGCGCGGCCACCAGGCCCGGCACGTCATGCTGCAGCGTGTAGGAATTGCCGATGAAGAGGAACCGCGTTGGCGCGGGGGGCGCCTGGGTTTGGGCGCAGCTCGCCGCCGCGCCCGCGACAATCGCGAAGAGGCGAGCGCGCCTCCAGGTCATGCGGCGGCCGATCGGCCGGGGGCGACATGGGCGAGGGCGGCGTCCAGCACGTCGAGCCCGGCGCCCTCTTTCGGTCCGTGTTCGGAAAGACAGCGGCGCCACAGCTTCGCGCCCGGGCGGCCCGCGAAAAGACCGAGCATGTGGCGCGTCATGGCGTGAAGGCGGACGCCTTCGTCGAGCCGGGCTGCGATATAGGGGCGATACGCCTCGACCGCGGAAACCGCGTCGATTTCGGTGCGGGCGCCGGCTGTTTCGGGGAAGAGGCGGTCGGCGGCGCCGAGGATAGATGGGGTTTGATAGGCCGCGCGGCCCAGCATCACGCCATCTAGGTCTGCCAAATGGACCGTGGCGGCGTCTAGGGACGAAAGACCGCCATTGAGGACCACGGCGAAGTCCGGGCGCGCTGCCTTCAATCGTTTGACCAGGGCATAATCAAGCGGCGGTATCTCCCTGTTTTCTTTGGGAGAAAGCCCTTTCAGCCAGGCTTTTCGAGCATGGATGATAAAGACGTTGCAACCCGCCGCCGCGACGGTGTCCACAAAGCTGAAAAGCCGCGTTTCGGGATCGTCTTCATCCACTCCGATCCGACACTTCACCGTGACTGGAACGGAGACCGCGGCTTGCATCGCGGCGATCGAATCCGCAACGATTTCAGGGCGCTTCATCAGAACAGCGCCGAACGACCCCGACTGGACGCGGTCCGAGGGGCAGCCGCAATTGAGGTTGATCTCATCATAGCCGAACGATTCTCCGATGCGTGCGGCTTCGGCCAGTTTGGCGGGCTCGGAGCCCCCGAGCTGAAGCGCGAGCGGATGCTCGACTGCATTGAATCCAAGAAGTTTTTCTCGGTCGCCATGGATGACCGCGTCAGCGGTGACCATCTCGGTGTAAAGCCGCGCGCGCTTGGTCAGGGTGCGATGGAACGCCCGGCAATGGCGATCGGTCCAGTCCATCATGGGCGCGACGGAGAAGAGATGGTCAGCGGTGGTCATGGGCCGCGTTCTATACCCGAACGCCCGCGGATTGCGAGCCCCAGCGCCTATTCCCGAAAGGTGCGCGCCATCGCGTCCTGGAACGGTTTCGTCAAATAAGACAAGACGTTGCGGCTTTCCGTCCGCACCATGGCCTCCACTGGCATGCCGGGGACAAGCGCGAAGCCCTCGGGCAGGCCGCCCGCTTCCGGCAGCGCGACGACGCCCTCATAGAAGGCAAGCCCGCCATTATCGTCCTGCATCGCATCCGCCGACACCCGTTCGATCAAACCGTCCACTTCCGGGGTTTCGCGTTGGCTGAAGGCCGAAAACCGGACGGTGGCGGCTTGTCCGGCGACGACCTTGTCGATGTCCTGCGGTGAAATACGAACCACGGCGACCAGTTTGTCGTCCTTAGGGACAATGTGCATCACAGGATCGCCCGGCGCGATGACGCCGCCGATCGTGTGGGCCCGCACCCCGATGGCGCGGCCCGAGCGCGGGGCCTTGATTTCCAACCGCGTACGTTGATCGAGGAGGGCGGCGCGCTCTTCCATGATCTCCGCGATCTCTGTTTGGACTTCTGCAAGCTGGCCGAGGGCGTCTTCCTGGAAGCCCTCGGTGAGGCGGATCCGCTCCAATTCCGCTTCGCCGATTTGAACGCGGGTCGCTTCGATATCGGCGAGCAGGGAGTCGCGCTCTCCAATCAGATCGGATCGTTCGCGCTGCAGCGCCAGAATACGCGGGCGGGGGGCGAGACCACGTTCGTAAAGACTTTCGAGCCCAGCGACCTCTTCGTCGATCATCGGGATCTGCGTCGTTTTCGAACCGACTTCGGCGCGCAGCCCGTCGACGCGGCGATTGAGCTGTTCGATCCGCTGCGTTAGGACGGCGATCTGCGTCGCCCGGCTTTGGGATCGGGCC
>CAYYNG010000310.1:0-3324 GCA_964472435.1 uncultured Hyphomonadaceae bacterium
ATCTTGAATCACTGTTCGAACCTCCTGTGAATCCAATTTGTCAACAGGACCTAGGGGGTCGTGCTCTGTGGTTCGGGGCGGTCTCTGCGGACAAGCGGCGATCTATCCCGGTGATATCTCCGCCTTGGGGGCGGGCGGCGGGCTTCACGCTTTAAGCTTGTAGCCCGAGCGGAACATGGCCCAGACGCCGGCGCAGGCGGCGAGGGTGATAAGGCCGCAAAAGACGACGCCGACCCTCAAGTCCGAATTCGACACACCCAAGAACCCATAGCGGAAGCCGTCGATCAAGTAGAAGAACGGGTTGCCGTGGCTCAGGGTCTCGAACGGCTCCACCAGGGCTTCGATCTGGTAGAACGTGCCCGAGAGGAAGGTGAGGGGCAGGATCACGAAGTTCGATACGGCGGCGAGGTGATCGAACTTCTCAGCCCAAATGCCGCCCATGGCGCCCACCGCCCCCATCAAGATCGAGGCGCAGACGGCGAAATAAAGGATCGGCCAGAGGTGGACGATCCGCAGGCTCGCCAGGCCGGTCAGATGAATCACCGCCGCGGTGATGACGGCGACGAGCAGCCCCCGCGTCGCCGCACCCGCGATAAAGGCGCCCGTCAGCTCGAGCGAGGAGAGCGGCGGCATCAGAAAGTCCACCTGGCTGCCCTGCACCTTGGCGATGGTGAGGGAGGAGGAGGTGTTCTGAAAGGAATTGTTCAAGATCGCCATCATGATGAGGCCGGGCGCAATGAAGTTCGCAAACGAGATGCCGGCCCAGTCGCCGGTGAAGTTCGCCCGCTCCGGAAAGGCGAGCTTGAAGACGATCATGAAGAGCAGGGTCGAGACGACGGGGGCGAGGATCGTCTGCATCCAGACCTTGATGAACCGGCCCACCTCGCGGCGGTACAAGGTCTCCACCCCGACCCAGTTAACGGCCCCGTAGGTGCGGGGCGCGGCCGGCGCCGGGGCGGCGGCGGTCTCGGAAAGCTCTGAAGCGGGTGCGGTGTCAGCCATGGCGGCTAGATAGGCGCGTTCCCGGCCCATGGCGAGAGCGGCCGGCCCAACGCCCAGGCAGCCCCGACCCCTACATCTTGATTCTCCTGTGGAGGGCCTGCGGCGCCATGTTGTGTCTAACTTCATTTTGGATACGATATATAGGTGAGCGGCGGGCAGCGATGGGGCTCGTCAAACTATATGTTGGGCTAGGGGATACAAAATGTCTTGGACCGAAGAACGCGTTGAAACCCTGAAAAAACTTTGGGCGGAGGGACACTCGGCGAGCCAGATCGCCAATCGGCTGGGCGGGGTGACCCGCAACGCCGTCATCGGAAAAGTGCACCGGCTGGGCCTCAGCGGCCGGGCGACGCCCTCCCGGCCCGTCAAGCGCCCGCCGCGGCTTGCACGACCCAAACCTCGGCCGAACGCGACGGCGGCGCCCGCAGTCGCGAAAGCGGCTCCTTCGTCGTCGGCGCCGCGCAGGCCCGCCGATGCGGAGATCGCCGCCGCCGCCGCCCTGCCGCCGCTGACGGGCGACAATGGCGAGACCGCCGGCATCCTGACGATCCGGGACTCCATGTGCAAGTGGCCGATCGGCGACCCGGCCGACGCCAACTTCGCCTTTTGCGGGCGCAAGGCCGAATGCGGCCCTTATTGCAAAGAGCATGCGAAGGTGGCGTTTCAGCCCGCCCGCAAGCGGGACCGCCGCAAATCCGAATACGACTATGTTCGGCGCATCGCCAGCTAGGCCGAAGCCGGGTCGGCGAAGGCCGGCCCGGTCAATCGCCCCGCAGCGCGTAGCCTGCGGACCGGACCGTACGGATTGGATCTTCGCCGCCGTTCTTGCGGAGCGCCTTACGAAGCCGGCCGACATGCACATCGACCGTCCGCGCTTCGACATAAACGTCCGATCCCCAAACCGTGTCCAACAGCTGTTCGCGGGAAAAGACGCGGCCGGGATGCTGCATGAAATAGTCGAGCAGCCGGAATTCGGTCGGCCCGAGATGCAGCTGCTCGCCATTACGGATCACGGCGTGGGCGACGCGGTCGATCACGATGTCGCCCACCGTGACTTTATCCTCCACCAATCCAGGCCGGATCCGACGCAGCACGGCGCGAATGCGGGCCGAAAGCTCGGTGGGCGAAAAGGGCTTGGTGATATAGTCGTCCGCGCCGGTGTCGAGACCGCGGATCCGGTCGGGCTCCTCGGTGCGCGCGGTGATCATGATCACCGGCATGTTGCGCGTCTCAGGCCGGGATCTCACGCGGCGGCACAGCTCGATGCCTGGCACCTTGGGCAGCATCCAATCTAGAAGCAGCAGATCCGGCGCGCGCTCGCCGACCATCATCAGCGCTTCGTCCCCGTCCATCGCCGCAGAGACTTCATAGTCCTCTTTCTCTAAATTGTAGCGCAACAATTCGATCACCGATTGATCGTCCTCGGCGATTAGAACGTAGGGCTTCATCTCGACGGCTCCCCTAGCTTTCGAGCTCCTGGACCTTCGGCCGCTCGGCGGCGGCCAGGTATTCCCCCGTCACCCGGAAATGGACGACTTCGGCGATGTTTGTGCAGTGATCGCCGATCCTTTCAAGGTTTTTCGCAATGAAGAGCACATGGGCCCCCGCGGCCACCATGTCGGGGCGGGACACCATGGCTGTCAAAACTTCTCGGAAATAGTTCGTATAGTGGTGGTCGATATCCTCGTCGGCCCGCCAAACCTGCAGCGCGGCCGCGGCGTTCCGCGCCGCATAGGCGTCGAGGACCGCCTGCATTTGAGCCGAGACCGCAGCGCCCATCCGACCGACGCCGCCGATAATCTCGTCGGCCCCCTCCAGGCCGCCGGCGCGCTTGGCGATGTTCTTGGCGAGATCGCCGATGCGTTCGAGATTGTGCGAAATCTTCAAGGCGGCCAGCACCTCGCGGAGATCGGTGGCCAGCGGCTGGCGCAGCGCCAACATCCGAGTGATGCGGCGCTCAATGTCCATTTCAAGCCGGTCGACGGCTTCGTCCCGGGCGATGATCTCGGCGCATCGCGCCGCGTCGGCTCGGGCGACGGCGGCGCAGGCGTCGCGCACCATCGCCTCGGCGAGCCCGCCCATCCGCATGAGATCCGCGGTCAGCCGCTCCAGCTCCTCGGTGAATGCACGGACGGTGTGGGCGCTCATCGATCCCGCTCTAGCCGAAACGGCCTGTGATATAGTCTTGGGTGCGCGGATCGGCCGGGCGGGTGAACACGGTCTCGGTATCGGCGTATTCGATCAGCCGGCCCATGTCGAAGAACGCGGTTTTCTGCGACACGCGGGCCGCCTGCTGCATGGAGTGCGTCACGATCACGATGC